>NZ_BAABFR010000057.1:0-32608 GCF_039541155.1 Tsukamurella soli | reverse complement strand
TGGCGGTATGTATGAGACGGGTGCGGGCGGTTCGGCGCCGAAGCATGTCAAGCAGCTGTTGGAGGAGAACCACCTGCGGTGGGACTCGTTGGGTGAGTTCCTGGCGCTGGCGGTGAGCCTCGAGGACGTGGGCCTGAAGAACGGCAACAAGCATGCCGTCACGCTGGCCAAGACACTCGACGCCGCCACCGGCAAGCTGCTCGACAACAACAAGGCACCGTCGCGCGAGGCCGGTGAGCTGGACAACCGGGGCAGCCAGTTCTACCTCGCCCTGTACTGGGCACAGGAGCTGGCCGCGCAGACCGAGGACCCCGAGCTCGCCGAGAAGTTCGCGCCGCTCGCGAAGTCCCTCGCCGCGGACGAGGACACCATCGTGGCCGAGTTGGCCGCGGTACAGGGCCACCCGGTCGAGATCGGCGGCTACTACCTCGCCGACACCGAGAAGGTCGCCGACGTGATGCGGCCGAGCGCTACCTTCAACGCCGATCTGGCGGCCGCGCACAGCTGATCCGGCGGGTTCCCGTGCCCCGCACCAGATGGTGCGGGGCACGGGACCGCCCCGGCAGCTCCCGCCGGTTCTCCGCCGACATCGGTTGTGTAGCGGCGCCCGCGCACCGATTCACTCATCGCGGCGCGGGTCCTCCGCGGCTACGAGGTCTCGATGAGCGGCGGGCAGGGCGTCCCACCATCGGCGACGCGCGGCGGCCAGCGACGAGCGGTCCAACTCACCGAACAGGCGCAGTCGAGACAGGCCGCCGTCGGGGTACACGTCCAGTCGCAGATGGGTGGCCGCGGACGCCGTCGGCAACACGAATCGGTGCCGAGTGTCGGGCTGAACAGCGATGCGCGGCAACAGATCCGACCATGCATCGGCATCGTCAAGGTCTGCCGTGCGGGCATCGACGGTGGACAGTTGCACCCAGCCGGGTGCGTTGCCCACGTAGTAGCCGGTGTCGATCTCCACATGCCGGGGCACACCCGCAGCGGCGAGGGCGAAGACGGCGTAGTCGTTGCCGCCGCTGCGGCGCCGGGAGTTCTCCCAGCCCTCGCCCATGTGGCGGGCCCGGCCGGGCTGGATGATGTTCGCGGGGGAGGCGTAGAACGCGTCGGAGCATCCCACCAGCCGGCCGCCGTTCTCGGCGGCCAGCAGATCGACTGTGCCGTCGAGGAATCGCGGGTCGGGCACCACCTCGCCGTGTACGCGGAGTCGCGCCACGCCACCGTCCGGGTAGATCGACAGGCGGACGTGGGTGTAGCGGTGACCGTCGGACACCGGGAACGCGTTGGCGGTGTCACCCTGAGCCGGCGACTTCGGCACGATCGTCTTCCAGTCTGCCTTCAGCAGATCCTCGGTGGCCGGGTAGCCCTCCACCGACGTGGCCTCGACCGAGACGTACGGCGGGTAGTTGCCGGTGAAATGCGTGGTGTCGACGACGACACCGTGGATCACGCCCGCCGCGCCGAGGCGCACGACCGCCTGGTCGTTGCCCTCGTCCCGCCTGCGGCGCGTCTCCCAGCCGTCGTAGACCTTGCCCTTGTGCCCGAAGTCGGACGGGTCGAAGTGGGGTGGCGTCGGCTTGATGAGGTTCTCGCGTT
Organism: Tsukamurella soli; assembly: GCF_039541155.1. Classification (NCBI taxonomy): domain Bacteria; kingdom Bacillati; phylum Actinomycetota; class Actinomycetes; order Mycobacteriales; family Tsukamurellaceae; genus Tsukamurella; species Tsukamurella soli. Next base: position 31,012 of record NZ_BAABFR010000057.1, on the reverse strand, counting down.
CGGCGAACAACTCGTCGTTGGCGTAGGTGACGCTGCCGCCGAGGATGCGTGCGGCGAGGTCGGGTAGGTCGGTGAAAGCGTGGGAGCTCATGGGATTCTCCTCGATATGGATGGGACCAGAGTACTTTTCGGCGACGGATCGGCCGATTCGGCCCAGCGGGTCGGAGCCCGGTCCAGCAGCGCGGTCTGGGTCGGAGTGGCGTCCTTCCGCGGACCGCCTACCGCGCGTTGTCGAACACGCCGCCGGCGCCTGCTGTCCGTCCGGCGAAGCGGGACCATCACGGCGGCGACATCCGGGCCTGCTTGGCCCGCGATAGCCGGTGGCGCGGATCCGGCGCCGGTGACCACCGCAATGCGGCACCGTCGGGAAACGTCCACGCTCGGACGGTGGGATAGGCACGATGAGGTCATGCGCAGCCGACACGTCAGCATCGTCATCCGCCGAGGCCCCGAGGTGGTGTACGCGTTCGCCTCGGATCCAGGCAACCTGCCCCGCTGGGCGGCGGGCCTCGCCAGCAGCACCGTGACCTGGGACGGCGACACGCTGTACGCCGACTCACCCATGGGAAGAGTGGCTTTCACGTTCGCCGCCGACAATATGCTGGGCGTGCTCGACCACGACGTCACGCTGCCCGACGGCACCGTCGTACACAACCCGATGCGCGTCATCCGGCATCCCGACGGCGCCGAGGTGGTGTTCACGCTGCGCCAGCTCGGACTCACCGACGACGAGTTCGACCGGGACGCGGCGATGGTCGCTGCGGATCTCGCTCGCCTCACCGGCCTGCTCGAGTCCACCTGACGAACGGTGCGTCGGGGTTGTCACCGGCGTGCAACGACGACTCTGCCCATGTGCTTGGCGATCCGCCGCGTCGGAATCGCCAGTCGCTCGGCATCTTTCGCCATGTCCCGATCATCCTCGATGTGAAAGCCGTTGCTCTCCAGCAGTGTCCGCATCTCGCGTACGCTCCACGCCGAGACGTGGGGCTCGTTCTCGAGGGGATCGCGCGCTCCGAACAGCCGGGCGGCGGCCCGGAACACACACGATGCGATCGAGGCCATGGCGTTCGACGTGGAGTAGGTCGCCACCAGCCGGCTGTCGGGAGCCGAGCGTGCCTCGACGACGGACAACGTCGACGCGACGGCGTCCGCCGCCAGGTAGGGGAGTACGCCCTCCCAGATCCAGGTGGTCGGCAGGTCCGGGTCGTGCCCCGCCTCGGCCAGCGCGGCCGCGAGGGAATCGTGACGGAAGTCGACGGGGACGTACGTCAGTGCGCCGGCGACAGGTGTGAGCCCCTCCGTCCGTGCGCGTTTGGCCTGTTGCGTGAGCGGGTGGTCCACCTCGAAGACAGTGGCGTGTGCGAGGTGCCCCAGCCGGTACGCGCGCGCGTCGAGTCCCGCGCCGAGCAGCACCAGTTGCGGGTTCCCGGCCTCCGCGACCGCGTCGTCGATGGCGACGGTGCGGGTGGCGAGCACAGTCGCGGTGCCGGCGACCATGCCGTCCTGTACCCGGTCCGTCCACAGCGGGCCGCGCACACTCGCCCGGGTGCGCTCGACCGGCGCGCGCTCGTCGCCCTGCAGCAGCCGGATTGCGAACGGGTCGCTGAACCTCCCGACGGCGAGCCGACCGTCGGCGACGGCGCGCGCCTGACAGACCAGCACGGCCGTACGGCTCGCCTCTGCTTCCACGTCCTTCTCCTTCCTACCCGGTAGTTCGTCCCGGCCAAGGGTAGTGACCTCGCGGCGATACACAGCGGCACCGCTCTCGGCAGCTGCGCTCCGAGCAGAACGCTACGGCCAGTGCGGGTGCAGGCGGTCGATCACGAAGGGGTGCGAGTGGCGGTACCCGCCGCCGACGGTGACGGCGCCCGCCACGTGTGTGTGCTCCACACCGGCGGGATGGGTGTGCTCGAGCTGCGCGGCCTCGTGCGATGGCCAGCACCGGACGGCGACGACGATGCCGGCGGCCGCGAGGATCCCGAGCACCACCCAGGTCGGGGTGAAACCGTAGGCGGTCGCCACCCATCCCGCGATCGGGTAGGAGAGCAGCCAGCAGGCGTGCGAGAGGGAGAACTGCGCCGCGAACAGTGCGGGGCGATCGGCACCGTCGCTGGAGCGCCGCAGCACCTGCCCGCTCGGCGTGAGCGCGGCCCCGGTGCCGGCCCCGATGAGCGTCCACAGCACGAGCAGAACCGGCCAGCTCAGCCCGCCCGCGACCGCCGAACAGGCGATGGCGCCGGCGATCGCCGCGACGAGCAGCGCTGCGCCGGAGACCATCAGAGTGCGGTCGGTGACCCGGCGCAGCAGCCGCGGCACCGCGAGCGCCACGACGAGCACCCCGGCGCCGTTGGCCGTGAGCAGCCAGGCCACGTCGGCCGCCGGGCGCCCGAGTCGCTGCTGCACCAGGTTGACGGTGTTGACCATGACGACGGCGCCCACGGCGGCGACCGCGAGGTTGAGCCCCATCAGGCCGCGCAGCCGCGGGGTCGCCACGAAGATCCTCGTTCCAGACAGGATCCTGTCGAGTGCCCGGTAGCGCGGCGACGGGGTGGCGTCCGGTATCCGGCTCGAGACGACCAGACTCGCCGACGCCAGGAACCCGATGGCGGTGCCCACGAACAGCCAGTGGAAGCTGGTGACCGTGACCAGCACCGCGGCGAGCAACGGACTGAGCAGCGTCTCCATGGTCGACGCGAGCTGCGAGTACGACAGGGCCCGGGTGTAGTCGACCTCGTCCGGGAGCAGGTCGGGCAGCACGGCCTGGAATGTGGGCGTGAATGCTGCCGACGCCGACTGGAGCAGCGCGACCAGCACGTACACGTGCCAGACCCGGTCGGCGAACGGCATGGCCAGAACGACCGCCGCGCGAGTCACGTCGAGCGTCACCAGCATGCGGCGCCGCTCGAACCGATCGGCGTAGGCGCCGGCGATGGGGGCGATCACCACGTACGTGACCATCTTGATCGCCAGGGCCGTACCCAGCACCGCCCCCGCGCTCGGCCCCGCGAGCTGATAGGCCAGGAGGCCGAGAGCGACCGTCGCCAGCCCGGTTCCGCCCAGCGATACCAGCTGCGCACCGAACAGGTGGCGATAGTCCCGGATTCCGAACAGTCCCATAGGTCAGACTCCCCGTCTCGATCCTCTGGACGCCCATGATAGGCGAGCGGCGCGGACGTCAGTCGGTCAACGCCTGCGTGCCGAGGACGATCGCCAGCGACAGCCGCTCCGCATCGTCGGTGCCCGGTTGTGCGGTGTAGATCATGATCCGCACGTCGTCGGCGGCCACGATCAGCGTGTCGCAGTCCAGGGTGATGCGACCGACTTCCGGGTGGTCGATGATCTTCTGCCGCCCGGGATCCTGGTGCGACACCTGTGCGCCGGCATCCCACAGCTCGGCGAACCGCGGGCTGGCCGCAGCGAGGTCGCGAACGAGTTCCTGCACGCGCTGGTCCGCCGGGTATCGGGCGGCGGTCAGGCGCAGGTCGGCGACCAGCCCCGTGCGGAACTCCGTCAGCTCGGCCGGGGTGTGGACGGCCCGGGTGCCCGGCCCGGCGACGTTGCGCCACACGCTGTTCCGCTCGAGTCCCCGCCAGCCGGTGGTCGGACCCATCAGCGCGTCATACGGGGGATTGGCCACGATCAGCGTCCAGGTGGCATCGAATACGGCGACCGGGGTGTGGGCCAGCCTGTCCAGCAGGCGCTGCACGCTCGGCGTGATCCGCATCGACACCACCTCGGCCCCCGGCGGCTGATGCCCGGCGAGCCGGAACAGCAGGTCGCGCTCCGGATCGGACACCCGCAACGCCCGCGCGAGCGCCTCCACGACCTGCGTCGACGGTGACGTGGCCCGTCCCTGTTCGAGCCGGGTGAGGTAGTCGACCGAGATGCCGGCCAGCGCGGCCAACTCCTCGCGGCGCAGCCCCGTCGCCCGCCGACGACCGCTGACGGGGACGCCGACCGCCGCGGGGGAGACGCGGTCGCGCCAGCGGCGGACGATCTGACCGAACTCCGAATCCATGACTCCACTATCGCCCGCGACCCCTGTGCTGTCCTGGCCCTGCCAGTCCTACGACAGACGCACGACTGCCTGCGATCCACGGATCGGCCGAGACTCGAAGCCGAGAACGACGAGGAACCGCATGAACGAGGAACGACAGAGGAGAACCGATGGATTCGATCGCATCCGGCACCGTACTGATCACCGGGCCCACCGGCGGGCTGGGGAGGGCGACGGCACTGGCGATGGCACGCCGCTCGGCGGGCGAGCGTCCCGACCTGATCCTGGTGGGCCGGCCCGGGCGGGGGCTCGACGCGGTGGCGGCGGACGCCCGGGCTGCAGGCGCGACGGTGCACGAGGTCGGGTGCGATCTCGCTGACCTGGCCCAGGTCCGGCGGGCGACACAGCAGGTGCGGGAGCTGCTCGCATCCGGCGCGACGCGCCCGCTGCGTGCGGTGATCGCCAACGCGGGAGTGGGCGTGGCCGACACCCACAAGACCTCGGCTGACGGCTTCGAGCTGACGTTCGCCGTCAACTACCTCGCCCACGCCCAGCTGATCGGCGGTCTGCTCGCGGACCTGCACACGCCCGCCCGCGTGGTGCTGCTGGGGTCGAACACATACCACCAGAACGTCTTCCGCAGGATCCTGCACGTGGCGCCCGCGCGGTGGCGCGACCCGATCGACCTGGCCGCGCCGACACCGTCGGACGTCCCGGCGACGATCGAACTGGCGGGCACCGCGTACTCGGACTCGAAACTGGCACTGTTGTACTACGCGCACGAGCTGCAGCGCCGGGCACCGTCGGGCGTGAGCGTGGTGGTGTTCGAGCCGGGCTTCATGCCGGGCACCGGCCTCGCTCGCGACCACGGAGCGGCGGCGCAGCGCGTGGGGCGGCTCGTCGAGCGCATCCCGCGCGTCTCGTCGCCGGCCCGGTCGGGTCCGATGCTCGCGTCGGTGGCCCTCGACGAGCGTTGGGCCCACCTGCGGGCCGGCGCGTTCGTCGTGAAGGACCGGGAGCGCGAGGTACAGCCGTTCGCGAGTGACCCGGAGCGCGAGGCGCGGCTGTGGGAGGCGACGGACGAGCTGCTGCGCTCGGCCGGGTAGTCCGCCTGCCGTCCGGTATCCGGTACAGTGTGTCCAGTTAACTACGGGCACCGGCGCCCGGGTGAGGTGGTAGTGATGCTGGCGTACGAACGGTTCGGAAACGGCGAGCCTCTGGTCCTGGTCCACGGGATCGGCCACCGCCGGCAGGCATGGAAGCCGGTCGTGGAGCGCCTCGCGGAGCAGCGCGAGGTGATCCTGCTCGATCTTCCCGGCCACGGGGAGTCGCCCGAGCTGGTGTTGGACGGCCGGCCGCTCAAGGACGTACTTCAGGCGGAGCTCCTCGAACTCCTCGACGAACTCGATCTCCATCGGCCGCATATCGCCGGCAACTCGCTCGGTGGCCGGGTCGCGCTCGAGGCCGCCGCCGACGGCCTGGTCAGCAGCGCAACGTGTCTGTCGCCCGCCGGGTTCTGGAAGGGCGACGTCGACTTCCTGCTCGTCCGCGCGCATTTCGCGGCGCTGGTCGGGGCCGCGCGCCTCACTCGACCGGTCGCATCGCGGCTCCTGCAGTCCAGCCACATCCGGCGGCTGATGCTCCTGTCGCTGATGTCCCACGGCGATCGGTTGAGCGCCGACGATGTCGCGGGGGACCTCGAGGGCATGGTGGCGGCGCGCCACGCCCTGCGCGGGATCATCGCGCAGGCCTACCCGTTCGACGGCGAGATCGCGCCCGACGTCCCGGTGACCATCGCCTGGGGCACGAGTGACCGCGTGTTGCTGCCGTATCAGGCGGAACGCGCCCGCCGGCAGCTGCCGAACGCCGAGCACGTGTGGCTCGACGGCAGCGGCCACGTGCCGATGTGCGACGACGTCGACGGTGTCGTCGACGTGCTGCTCCGCGGCTCGTCGCACGGGTTGCGCGCGAGCGTCGACGAGGTCGCCTGAGCGGCGAGCACTACCGCGGTGGGCCCACCCGTTCCCGCCGATGGATCAGTGGGCACCCGAGGACATCGAGGCGCACATCGCGTTCCAGCGACATGTGTGCGAAATGCTCCAGAACAGTGGTGAATTCGTCGATGCGCAGGGGCTCGCGCCCACGCGGACCCGGGTGCGGTACGGGCCCGGACGCTGCACCGGTCACCACAGACGCGCCGCACCCCGAGACCAGCGACCTGATCGCGGGGTGGTTCACGATCGACGTCGACTCGTACGAGCGGGCGCTCTGCGCGCCCTCCATGCGCCGAGGCCGCTCGTCGCGCCACGAGCATCGCCGAGCGTGAGCATCTGATCCGCCAGGCGGCCCGCGTGCGTCGCCTGGATGTGAGCCGGTGACGCGGGTCGCACTGGTCTGGTAACTGACTCCGGAGTAATCTTACTCAGAAGTCAGTTATCGGCGCGGCTTCTGAGGAGCGGAAATGAGCACATATCTGGTCACCGGTGCGACCGGCTTTCTCGGTCGGTTCATCGTCCCGTTGATTCTGGAGCGCGACGAGCGCGCCGTCGTCTACGCGCTGGTGCGGCCGGCGTCGGTCGGGAAGCTCGACGCGTGGCGATCGCGCTGGGGATCCGACCGCGTCGTTCCGGTGCTCGGCGACCTGGCCGAGCCGGACCTGGGGCTGGCGGCCGATCCGCCGCGGGTGGATCGGGTACTGCACCTCGGTGCGATCTACGACATGGCCGCCGACGCCGCATCGCAGGAGCGGGTGAACGTGGCGGGGACCCGGGCGGTGATCGACCTGACGATACGCCTCGGTGCGGAGTTGCACCACGTCTCGTCCGTCGCGGTCGCGGGGGATCACCGGGGGCCGTTCACGGAGGACGACTTCGACCTCGGGCAGGGCTTTCCGTCGCCGTATCACCGCACGAAGTTCGAGTCGGAGCGCCTGGTCCGCGAGGCCGTGGGCCTCCGGTGGCGGGTGTACCGCCCCGCGGTGGTCGTCGGGGACTCCCGCAGCGGCGAGATGGACAAGGTGGACGGCCCGTACTACTTCTTCGGGCTGTTCGCCGCGATGGCGCGGGTGCCGTCGATTCTTCCCGTCGTGATCCCGGATACCGGCGACACCAACATCGTTCCCGTCGACTTCGTCGCGCAGGCGCTGGTCGAGCTGATGCACCGGCCCGATCTGGACCGGGCGGTCTTCCACCTCGTCAACCCCGAGCCGCAGAGCGTCCTCGATATCTACCGAGCCGTCGCTCGGCCCGCGGGCGCGCCGCCGGCGCTCGGGCGCGTCCCACGGGTAGTCGTCGACACCCTGGTGCGGGCGAGCGGCTCCGGCCGCGTCGGGCTGGCGCGGGACACGGTCTTCAAGCAGTTCGGTATCCCGCCCCGGGTGGTCGACAACATGGGGTTCACGGCGACGTTCGCGTCGGACGCGACGCGGGCGCGGTTGGCGGGGACCGGCATCGAGGTCCCGCCGCTGCGCCGATACGGGCCGGCGTTGTTCTCCTACTGGCGCGAGAACCTCGACCCGGCACGGCTGAGCCACGGCGACCGGTTGGCCGGCCGCCACATGGTGATCACCGGGGCCTCGTCGGGGATCGGGCGGCAGACGGCGATCGCGGCCGCGGCTCGCGGCGCCCGCGTCATCCTGCTGGCGCGTACCGGCGCCGAGCTCGACGCCGTCGTCGAGGAGATCCGGGGCGCAGGAGGAGACGCGTACTCGTACGTGTGCGACGTCACCGACGGCGACGCGGTCGACGCGACGGTGACCAGCATCCTCGCCGACCACGACCACGTCGACTACCTCGTGAACAACGCCGGGCGTTCGATCCGTCGATCGGTGCGGGCGTCGGGGACCCGGTTCCACGACTTCGAAAGGACCATGGACGTCAACTATTTCGGTGCCGTCCGGATGATCCTGGCCTTGCTGCCGCACATGCGTGCCCGCGGGTTCGGGCATATCGTGAACGTGTCGAGCATCGGGGCACAGGCGCGCGGTCCACGGTTCTCGGCGTATGTCGCCAGCAAGGCGGCGCTGGACGCGTTCAGCGACGTCGCCGCGACCGAGACCCTCACGGACCACGTCACGTTCACCAATGTGCACATGCCGCTCGTCCGGACACCCATGATCGCGCCGACCGAGGCGTACCGGAACGTCCGCGCCGCGAGCCCGGAGAAGGCTGCGGCGATCGTGCTGCGCGCGCTGGAGCGTCGACCCGCGCGCATCGACACCCCGGCCGGTGCCCTTGCGGGGCTCGGGCAGTATTTCACGCCCCGCCTGACCCGGCGACTCTTGCACCAGGAGTACCTCACCTCGGCCGACTCCGTAGCCGCGAAGTCGGGTGCGGCAGAGCCGGTTGCGTCGTCTGCGATACGCGCGTGAAGCGTCGCGTGCACGCGGGGATCGAACGACGGGTCCTGCGCCGCTCGGTCTGTCGGTTCGTTGACGGCACTGCTCGGTCCGCATACGATCGAGTAGCGCGCACTTCCTTCCAAGCCCTGAACTCGCCGGCGGGACGACGGCGATTGTCGGGCGCGGTCGTGAGGTTGAACGTCGCAGCCTCGTGATACCAGGCCGCTCAACAATCCGATGTAGCACACGTTGATCGGCTCTTCATCCACCTGCATCGTGGGGGTTGAGGTATGAGTTCTATTGAAATATATTGTGAGGCAACACAATCCGATCCGTTGTCGAGTCTGCTGACGATCGACATCAGCGCCCCGACAGCGCGGTCGGGTGGCGGACGGTGCGCGGCCGGCCCCACGATGGTGTCCGTATCGGGGGAGATCGACGCCTCGAACGTCGCCGAGATCGATTCACGTATCCAGTCGCTGTTCGCCCGTAGGGTGAACGTGCTGATCGACCTGACCGGCGTCACCTTCATGGGGTCATGTGGGTTGTGGGCAGTGGTCGGACTTCCACAGACCTCACGCAGCTATGGCGTCGGGTGTGCGGTGGTCATCGGTGACGCGGTCGATCGCCTTCTGCGGATCGTGGACCATCACCGCCCGGCCTGGGTGTTCGGCGATCTCACCTCGGCAATGAATGCTCTTGCAGCTGAGGGAGTGTGGCTGGCCAGCTGAGGTCGTGGCAACGCCGCTGGCGGTGACGCACACGGGGTCGGTCGTCGAGTGCGCTGCGTAGTTCTACGCGACGTGTTGCGCACGAAGCATCTCGTTTCCCCGATGTGGGTTCCTCAGCGGCGCCATCGCCACCTTCGCTGCGGGCCCTCCGCGTTCGTCAGGTCGGTCTCGCGCTGGTCGGCCGTCCGTTGGTCCTGGTATCGGTACGCATCCGCGGTCTCCTGACGGGAATCGTTCAGCTGGCGGCGGGCGAGACGGCCGCGGCGCGATGCCCTGAAGCCACCGGCGATCACCAGGCTGAGGCCGATGAGCCCTACTGCGCCGACGATGGCGCCGTAGAGGAACAGTGTCCCAGTGGAGCCGGTGACGTGATATCCGAGGATGCTGAAGCTGCGTGTCAGCGCGTGGCCGCTGCCGCTGTTGCCCAGCACCGCCGCGAGGCCGACGACCACTGCGGCGATAAGAACTACGAGTCCGATGAGGACGATCATGACGACCTTTCCAGAGCTTCTTTGTGGAGCCGATCGTTGTCTTCCGGGCCGCGGCAGGCATCCCTGCGGCAGTGGTCGGCGGGGTCGCCTGACGCCGCGAGTTCAGCGTCGCCGTAGGTCGCCGCGACCTCGGCCGTCGACTTCCTCATCCAGCCTCTCCCGTGGTGGAACGCGCGTGGCGCGTCGTCTACGGGTTGTAAGTACCCACACCCGGTGTCATGTAAACGAATCGAGGGCGGGTGCACGTCTGGGTTGCCGCCGTTTTGTGGACACCTGGTTAAGCGGCTTCCGTCGTTGGTGGCATCGCCTGCGTCCCGAACTGCACCGGGCTGATGTACCGGGGCTCGGCAAAGTCGTATTTCACGAGGTCAGTAGTAGTGTGATCGGTCGTCGCGGGCGTGATGTCGGAGCGCGGCGGCGACGTTGTCGGCGCCGGCGACGCGCAGCAGGCTGATGGCGGTGTCCCGCAGGCTCGCCATCACCTGTGATTCAGGCCAGTGCCCACGCAGCCACCCGGCGAGCTGCTCCGGTGGGGCGTCGGTCATCGGCAGCGAGCTGATCGCGTACACCGTCTCGTACCGGACCCGGCGGTGGATCCTGCCATGTCTGCGACGATCGGTGTCGGCACGCGTTGAACGAGGGTGCGCGACGCGCTATTAGAGACACTGCGGGGGATCGAGCATCCTACGCAATGATGACGCTTCAATATGTCATAATGTAGATTATCGGCGAAGCGGGGTGATTGCCGGTCGTCTCGTTTCGATCCTGGTGACACGGTCTCAACCGAGCCGACGTACTGCGAGCTCGAGTCGTCGGCGACGTGACGCGTTCGCGCGTGCTGTCTCAAGTCCTATGGGACAGTCGCATTCGGCATGCCGTGCAGCCGCGGCACCATGGGCTGCGCTGACTTCTACCGTTCGACGGTGCAATCCGCGCGGGTGCTCGGTCCTTCGTTGCACCGGCGACGCCGGGGGCGCTGGCCCGACTATTCGTCACTGTGACGTATGTAACCCGCTGCAGCCCCCCCAATCGGGTGTCGACATATCACCGGCAGCAATCGGGATCGAGCACCACGCACAGTGCGGAGAGGGCCTCCCTGCGGGCTTGGTGGTCCACGCTCATCCCCCGCCGCTCCGAGGTGATCAGCCCAGCGGATCTCAGTTGGGTCAGGTGATGGCTGACCGTCGACTCTCGCAGTCCAACCGTGTCGGCGAGCACCCCCGTCGTCAGTCCCATCTCCCGGGACGCGAGCATCAGCGACATCAGCTTCACCCGCACCGGATCCGCTAGAGCCTTGAGTCGCAGTGCCACCTCCAGTGCGGCGTCGTCGTCGACCGGCCCTGCCGCCACCGGCGCGCAGCACACGGGCGTCGACATGTCGATCACGGGAAGCGTCTTGGGCATGGACCCGATGCTACGCTCAGTGTTGACATATGTCGAAATGGTGGTGTATGACAATCACGTCGAAGGATTTCGATATACGTCACACCACTCGGAGGTCATCATGTCCCGTGTTCAGCTCGCACTCAACGTCGACGACCTCGAGGCGTCGATCACCTTCTACAGCAAGCTGTTCGGCACCGAGCCCATCAAGGTCGAGCCCGGCTACGCCGACTACGCGATCGCCGAACCCGCACTGAAGCTGGTGCTGCTGGAGAACCCCGGTCATGGCGGCTCGATCAACCATCTCGGCGTCGAGGTCGGCTCCAGCGAGGCCGTGCACGGCGAGATCGCCCGCCTCACCGGCGAGGGACTGTTCACCGAAGAGGAGATCGACACCACCTGCTGCTTCGCTACCCGGGACAAGATGTGGGTCACCGCCCCTGACGCCGAACGCTGGGAGGTCTACACCGTCCTCGCCGGCTCCGACACCGCCTGCGCCACATCCACCCCCGGCTTCGAGCTCACTTCCCCCGACGGCGTACCGTGCTGCGGCACCGCCGCCGAGACCCCGGCGCCCGGTGGCGACGCCCCAGCGGTGTGCTGCACCCGCGCCCCGCGCTGACCCCCGTCGGGGCGTCGCCTTGCGCACTGATTCGACAACTGTCAATATAGATGTATGTCGAATAGCTTGGGCGTGGAGGACGTCACGGTCCGCTGCTCGCCGCTGGTGCAGGCGCCGCTGACCGAGACGCAGTCCATCGACCTGGCGGCCGTGTTCAAGGCGCTCGCCGACCCGGTGCGGCTGCGGTTGCTGAGCCTGATCGCCAGCCACGCCGGCGGGGAGGCATGCGTCTGCGACATCGCCCCGGTGGTCGACGTCTCTCAGCCGACCGTCTCGCACCACCTCAAGGTGCTGCGCACCGCCGGGCTGCTGGAATCCGAGCGCCGGGCGTCGTGGGTGTTCTACCGCGTCGTCCCCGAGGCCCTCGATGCCCTCGCTGCCGCCCTGCACCCCGACAACGCTCTGCTCGATGTCGTCCCCCGGATGGAGACCGACAGGTGAGTACCACGCCCACCCCCGAGCACCCGGTCGTCGTCGGGAAACTCTCGACATTCGACCGGTTCCTGCCCGTCTGGATCGGCGTAGCGATGGCCTCCGGTCTGCTGCTCGGCCGGCTGATCCCGTGCTTGAACACTGCCCTGGAGAAGGTGCAGGTCGACGGCATCTCCCTACCGATCGCCCTCGGTCTGCTGATCATGATGTACCCGGTGCTTGCGAAGGTCCGCTACGACCGCCTCGACACCGTCATCGGCGACAGGCGCCTTCTGATCGGGTCTCTGATCCTCAACTGGCTGGTCGGCCCGCTGCTGATGTTCACCCTCGCCTGGCTGCTGCTACCCGATCTCCCGGAGTACCGGACCGGCCTGATCATCGTCGGGCTCGCCCGCTGCATCGCCATGGTGATCATCTGGAACGACCTCGCCTGTGGAGACCGGGAGGCCGCCGCGGTCCTCGTCGCGTTGAACTCGGTGTTCCAGGTGGTCATGTTCGCCGTCCTCGGCTGGTTCTACCTGTCGGTACTGCCCGGCTGGCTCGGGCTGGCGACCACCACCATCGCCACCTCCCCGTGGGAGATCGCCAAGTCGGTGTTGATCTTCCTCGGCATCCCGCTCGTCGCCGGATACCTGAGCCGCCGGTTCGGGGAGAAGACCAAAGGCCGCACCTGGTACGAGCAGAGGTTCCTGCCCCGGATCGGGCCGTGGGCCCTATACGGGCTGCTGTTCACCATCGTCATCCTGTTCGCGTTGCAGGGCCACCAGATCACCTCCCGCCCCCTGGATGTCGCCCGGATCGCCCTGCCGCTGCTCGTCTACTTCGCGGTCATGTGGTGCGGCGGCTACCTCTACGGACACCTGGTCGGGCTGGCTTACGAGCGCACCACGACCCTGGCGTTCACCGCCGCCGGCAACAACTTCGAGCTCGCCATCGCCGTTGCGATCGCCACCTACGGCGCCACCTCCGGCCAGGCACTTGCCGGTGTCGTCGGCCCGCTGATCGAGGTGCCGGTCCTGGTCGGCCTGGTGTACGTCTCCCTGGCCCTGCGCAAACGGTTCCACACCACCGCCGAAGTCCCCGCCGTGAGGCCTGAACCCGCCGAGACCCGCTGAAGGAGAACACCACCTATGACCGTCACCCCGTCCGTGCTGTTCGTCTGCGTCAAGAATGGCGGCAAGTCGCAGATGGCCGCCGGCCTGATGCGCAAGGCCGCCGGCCCCGCCGTCGAGGTCCACTCCGCCGGCACCGACCCGAAGCCCGGCGGCACAGTCGACCCGATGTCCGCGCAGACCCTGCTCGAGGTCGGTGTCGACCTCACCGGCGAGACCCCGAAGCCGATCGACCCCGCCCTGCTGGCCCGGGTGGACCTGGTGGTCACCCTCGGGCGGGAAGCCGTCGTCGACGTGCCCGCCGGCGTGGAGCTGGAGAACTGGGACACCGACGAACCCTCCGAACGGGGCATCGACGGCATCGAACGGATGCGGCTGGTCCGCGACGACATCGCCGCCCGCGTCGACGACCTCACCCGCCGCCTCGCCGACCCAGATGCCACAGCCTGACCTCCCGCTGCGCTCGGGGTCCACTCCGACTACACGCGCCGCGGGTCGGCCGCCTGCTGCTTGTCGTCCTCATCGACTCCGCCGACCAGGCACAGATCTGGACCAACCGAACCGGGATCTTCCCGGACCACACTCGTCGAGGTCACTCGCTTACTCGTCCGCACGGGGGTGGCTCAACGCTGCCGACCGGGGTGGGTCGCCCAAGGCCGCCGGTCTCGGAGTGGTGGTTCATCCAGGCGCCGCGCCCAGGGACGGAGCCGGTAGGCCGACGTTGTCGATCTGTTGCGCGGACTGCCACGCGACAGGCGCACCGTCTTTATCGACCCACGAGTGTCCATGACATCGCGGGCACATCGGGATCGACAGGACGAGGCGCACAGTCAGCCGCGCCAGCCTGGTGGTGTTTCCGCAATCAGTGCAGTTCATGCGCATCATCCATCCACAGTATGAGGGGTCGTGCGGTATCGCCACTGCTCGCGGCGGCAGTGGAGTCGCGCATCGTGTCGCGGCTGAGGCGCAGACCGATTGATGACCGCATCAGGTGCCTGGGCTGCGCTGAGTGACGTGCCGGTGCGCCTGGTGCTGGTGAGATGTCGGTGGGGGCGAGCGATCGGGCTGCCGTTCGGGATGTGTAGTCGCACATAGGCTCCCGATAGGATCCGGCCGAAAAAATTCTCGGCAGAGGCTTGGCACTCGGACGGACCGAGTGCTAAATTCGGTTCTGCACAGTTGAGGTGTCGCCCGCCAGGGTGGCGGGAGGCCTGGAAGTAACAGGAGGTGTGTCACTGTGCTCCGGTTCGATCCATTCGCCGAATTCGACAACGTCGCTCGTGGTCTACTCACCGGCCAGCAGACCGGCTCGGCTCGCGCCCCGCGCTTCATGCCGATGGATCTCTACCAGGTCGACGACCACTACGTACTCACTGCAGATCTCCCCGGCGCCGATCCGGGTTCGATCGACGTCAGCGTCGACAGCGGCGTTTTGACCCTGTCCGCCCAACGTACGACCCCGGCGGACGATGGCGTGCGATGGCTTGCCAGCGAACGTTTCTCCGGGATCTATCGACGCCAACTGACTCTCGGAGACGGCATCGACGCCGCCGCGATCACCGCGGGCTACGACAACGGCGTGCTCACGGTCACGATCCCGCTCGCCGAGCGAGCCAAGCGCCGCCGGATCGAGATCGCCCACCACGGCGAGGAGCAGCAGCTGACGGTCGAATCCTCCAGCGGCTGAACAAATCCACCTCTGAGTCAGCACGCCGCCAAGCGGAGACCGGCAGAACGATCCGGCCAGGCCCGGGAGTCTCAGACGTCTGTCGAGGCTCCCGGGCCGAACCCTTGTCACAGGCCGATCCTGCCGCGTCAGTCGCAGCAGCCGCAGCCGCGACCGTCCCGGCTCGACGGTGCCGGATCGACGGCCAGGCGGGTCGCGCAGCAGGTGTCGCCTCTCCACGCGTTCGTGCCCTCCCTGACTGCGAGGCCCGCGATCACCAGCGCGGCGACCGGATCGGCCCAGGTCCAGCCCAACAGGAGGTTGAGCAGCAGGCCGACCAACAGCACCGCGGACAGGCAGGTGCACAGCAGGGTCTGCTTGGAATCGGCCACCGCTGACACCGAGCCCAGCTCTCCCCCTGCCCTGCGCTGCGCCCACGACAGCGCCGGCATGATCACCAGACTGGTTGCGGCCAAATAGATTCCGATCGCCGTGTGCCCGGCGGGCGTGGAGCCGAACAGTGACCAGACGGCGTCGACGGTGACGTACACGGCGAGCGCGAAGAAGGAGGACGCGATGATCCGCAGTGCAGTCCGCTCTCGTTCCTCGGGGACGGCTCCGGCGAACTGCCACGCGACTGCGGCCGCGGACGACACCTCAATGACCGAATCCAGACCGAAACCGATCAACGCGGCCGACGACACTCGGCTGCCTACCGCGAGCGCCAGCACCGCTTCGGCGATGTTGTAGGAGATGGTCGCCGCAACCAGCCACCGGATCCGGCGCGCCAGCACCGTCCGTCGCCTAGAGCCCAGAGTGGCCGGGCCGATCGCTGCCATCAGCAGCACCCGTCCGTCGCGGCGGCCGAACAGCACGCGGGGTCGACCGCAAGTACCAGTCCGAGCAGGTCGTCGAGGGCGCGCCCGATCCGCGGGTCGGCGAGCTCGTAACGGCTGCGGCGTCCCTCCGGGACCGCGACCACCAGGCCACACCCACGCAGGCAGGCGAGGTGATTGGACACGATCTGCCGTGACACCCCGATCCCGTCTGCCAGCTCCGACGGATATGCGGGGCCGCCGCGGAGGGCGAGCAGGATCCGGGTGCGGGTCGTGTCCGACAACGCGGAGCCGAACCGGGCCAGCGCGTCGGTCTGCAGTGCGGTGTCCACCCCACAATGGTACATTCCGACCTGTATTCAGGGAACGCTGTACTTGTGCGGCCAACGAGGATCGCGGTCTGTGGCGGAGCGGTCCGCGCGTCGGTAGACCTCAGCCGGCCATGATCTTCTGAAGGAACGGAGTGGAGTCGCGCATCGAGGCGATCACCGCGCCGCTGTGATCGGCCTTCGGGTACTCATGCAACTGCACGTCCACGCCGTTGGCCTTCATCGCCTTGGCCAATGCCTCGCTGCACTGCGGCGGGACGTCCGTGTCTTCGAGCCCGACCCCGAGGAACACCGGGCGGTCGTATCCGGAGGTGGGAGTACCCATGTACGCGGCCATCGCCTGCGGTAGACCCGGAACATCACCCAGCTTCTTGGCGAAGAACTCGGTCGGCTTGTAGCGGGCGAGCGCGTCGGTCAGTGGGTGCAGGCACATCGTCGCGGCCTCCTTCGCCGCCTGTTTGCCGACCGGGGTGAGTGCACTCGCCACATCGATCTGCGGATTCGCCTCGGAGAAGCCGGCGAGGATGTACGCGGCATAGGCGTTGGCGACCGGTGGGGTGACAGCGGGCAACGTGGTGTCGGGTCCGGCCTCGTCGATCATCGTCTCCAGGCCGTATGGGGTTCCGGTGGCGATCACGCCTCGGTAGTCGAGTCCGCTCCCTGCGCTGAATGCGGTGGCGTGCGCGGCCGAGTTCACGGCGGCTCCCCCACCCTGGGACTGGCCCACGATGGCCCACTTCTTGTTCAGTTCGGCCTGTAGCGCCGGCAACTTGTGCACCGCGACCACCGAGTCCACCACGTAGTGCGCCGTGGGGACGCTGTCGAGGTAGCTCATCAGACCCGGCGTGCCGAGCCCGGCGTAGTCGGTCGCGACGATCACGTAGCCGAGATCCAGCCAGTGCGAGAGGTATTCCTTATCGCGTTCGCTGCGCGGATTCGC
Source organism: Tsukamurella soli (assembly GCF_039541155.1). Lineage (NCBI taxonomy): Bacteria > Bacillati > Actinomycetota > Actinomycetes > Mycobacteriales > Tsukamurellaceae > Tsukamurella > Tsukamurella soli. Next base: position 14,134 of record NZ_BAABFR010000057.1, on the reverse strand, counting down.
CGACGGCGCGCAGTCGTCCCCCAGCCCGACGGTGCCGTGCGCCCACGCGATCACCGGCCACCCACCCGCCGGTGGTCGTCCCTTGGGTACGAAGACCGCGGCTGTGCTCACGGCCGGCGCGTCGTGCTGATTGGTCGTCGAGTACAGGATCCGGTAGGCCCGCCCGGCGCCCGGCACCGAGAGCGACGAGGCCAGGGGGGCGGACTGCACCAGCATGCCGCCCTCGGCCGGGACGCTGCCGCTGTAATGGGTGGCGTTCAGCGCCGACCAGTCGGGCGCGGCGGCCGCCGGCGCGACGGCGAGGACGGTTGCGGAGGCCACGACGACGCCGACGCGCATCGCGCGAGACTTTTTTACGCGAAGAGTCACGATGGCTGACTTTAGACTCGCGGCTCCGCCTGCGGGATCGGTTCCGGGTCGGCCCGCAGCCGCGTAGACGATTTGAAGCCCCGTCTCGCACAGGCGTAGAGTTCGACGTCGGTCGTACGTCCGACCTCGCCTGTGGCGTCATCCCCCGGATGTCTCGACGGTGAGGCGGCTTCCGCGCGTTCCGGCCCCGATGATGCGGCCACTCGAGTACATCCGTTACATCCGTCTGCCGGACACCCAGGAGACCGACATGCCCCGATTCCGCCTGCCCACGCCCGGCTCCGCGGTGTCTGGCGACCATCAGGTCACGGTGCTCGACGCGCTGCGATCGCCGCGCAGGCTCCGCACCGAGGTGTTCGCGGGCATGGTCGTCGGGCTCGCGCTGATCCCGGAGGCCATCTCGTTCTCGATCCTGGCCGGAGTCGACCCCCGGGTCGGGTTGTTCGCCGCGTTCACCATGGCCGTGTCCATCGCGATTCTGGGTGGCCGACCCGCGATGGTCTCCGGGGCCGCCGGCTCCACGGCCCTGGTCGTGGCGCCCGTGCTCCACGCGCACGGACTCGACTACCTGATCGCCACGGTCATCCTCGCCGGGGTGCTCCAAGTGGTCTTCGGTGTCCTCGGGGTAGCGAAGCTGATGCGGTTCGTCCCCCGGTCGGTGATGGTCGGCTTCGTCAACGCGCTGGCCATCCTCATCTTCCTCGCCCAGGTCCCGCACATGCTGCACGTGCCGTGGCCGGTGTACCCACTGATCGCCGTCGGCGTCTTCATCGTCTGGGGCCTGCCGAAACTGACCACCGCCGTCCCCGCTCCGCTGGTGGCGGTGATCCTGCTCAGCGCGTTCACCATCTTCAGCCACACGAAGGTCCCGACGGTCGGAGACGAGGGGAAGCTGCCGGACAGCCTTCCCGGTTTCGGCTTCCCGCACGTGCCGCTCACCGTTGACACCCTGAAGATCATCGCCCCCTACGCCCTGGCCATGGCACTGGTCGGCCTGCTCGAATCCCTGATGACCGCGAAGCTCGTCGACGACATCACCGACAGCCCTTCGAACAAGACCCGAGAGTCGTGGGGCCAGGGCGGCGCCAACATCATCACCGGCCTCTTCGGCGGCATGGGCGGCTGCGCGATGATCGGGCAGACCATGATCAACGTGAAGGTCTCCGGTGGGCGTACCCGGATCTCGACGTTCCTGGCCGGGATCTTCCTGCTGATCCTGGTGGTCGGGCTCAGCCATCTCCTCGGCGAGATCCCGATGGCCGCCCTGGTGGCGATCATGATCATGGTGTCCGCCGCCACCTTCGACTGGCACAGCATCCGTCCCGCCACGCTGCGCCGGATGCCTCGCAGCGAGACGCTCGTCATGGTGGTGACGGTGGCCGTCGTGGTAGTCACCAACGACCTGGCGATCGGCGTCGTGGTCGGCGTCCTGACCGCCATGGTCGCGTTCGCCCGCCGGGTGGCGCACTTCACGCGCGTCGTCCCCGCCGACGATCCCGGCACCGGGGTGCGCACGTATACCGTGCGCGGCGAGCTGTTCTTCGCCTCCAGCAACGATCTGGTCTATCAGTTCGACTACGCGGGCGACCCTGACCACATCGTCATCGATATGACGGAATCGCACATCTGGGACGCCTCCACCGTCGCCGCGCTCGACGCCGTGACCACCAAGTACGGGCGTAAGGGGAAGACGGTCGAGATCGTCGGCCTCAACCCCGCCAGCACCGATCGACACCATCGCCTGGCGGGTCACGTTCCGAGCAACTGACAGTCGCCGTCCCTCGGTAGGTTGGCCTGGTGAGCGCACCCATGAACACGGGAACCCGTCCCTTCATCCTGGTCGCGGCCTCCGACGCGAACCGCGACGTCCTGTACGAGGAGTTCGCGGCGCGGTACGGGCGTGACTACCAGCTTCGGGTGGTCCCCTCGGATGACGCCGTGGCAGCCACCGCGGCCATCATCGGCGGCGGCGACGAGCTCGCGTTGGCCGTCGCGGAACTGTACGGCGACCTCAGCGCGGCCGCCGCGGTGGTCGATGAGATCACCGAGCTGTGCACCACGTGCCGGCGGCTCGCGGTCTACGACTGGCGGGTCCTCGCGGAGGCCGCCGCGGTCAGCCGGGATCTGATCGCCGACTCCCGGATCGACTCGGTGCAGTTGATACCTCGCGGTCCGCGCGACGAGGAGTTCCACTCGGAGGTCTCGGGCCTGCTCTCCGACTGGGGCTGGACGGTGGCCGTACCCGAGGCGCCCGTCGCGAAGGTCGTCGCCGAGCCCAACGATCCTGCGGCGGCGGGCATCCGGGACTACCTGGAGCGGATGGGTATGCCGCACACGGTGTACTCCCCCGCCTCCGAGATCGGGCGACGCATCATCGCGTTGATCGCCGACGAACATCCCGACGGCGTACCGCTGCCGATCGTGAAGTCCACGATCGCGGGCGCACCGATAGCGGGTGCGACGGCCCGCGACGTCGCCCGTGCGCGGGTGAGCGGACAGCAGTCGCTGCACGACACCCCGTGCGACCTGGCCGTCATCGGCGCCGGGCCGGCGGGACTGGCCGCGGCGGTCTACGGGGCGTCCGAGGGCCTGACGACGACGGTGCTCGAGCAGGGCGCCGTCGGCGGCCAGGCCGGGACGAGCTCGATGATCCGCAACTATCTCGGTTTCCCGCGCGGCATCTCGGGGATGCGGCTCGCCCAGCGCGCCCGGTTGCAGGCGTCGCGGTTCGGTGCGGAGATCTTCAGCGGCCACCGGTGCACCGGCATCACGATCAACCCGTGCACCGACGGCAAGGCGTGGGACGGCCACACGATAGAGGTGGAGGAACAACGTTTCTCAGCCCGCGCCGTGATCGTTGCGACGGGTGTGAAGTATCGGCGGCTCGGCGTGGAACCGCTTGAGGAACTGGTCGGCCGCGGCGTCTTCTACGGCGCCGCGACCACCGCGGCTCGCGAGATGGCCGATCAGGACTGCTACGTGGTGGGCGGAGGGAATTCGGCCGGACAGGCGGCAATCCATCTCGCCCGATTCGCGAGATCGGTGTCCGTGGTGGTCCGGCGGGATTCGCTCGCCGCGACGATGAGCGAGTACTTGATCCGCGAGATCGAGGCGAACCCGCGTATCGAGGTGCTCACCTGTACGCGGGTGATCGACGGCGGTGGCAGGCAGAACCTGGAATGGCTCACCCTCGACACCGTCGGCGAGCTCCCCCGGACGGTGACCGCACGCGGGCTGTTCCTGCTGCTCGGCGCCGATCCACACTGCGCGTGGCTGCCCGCCGGGATCGAACTGGATCCGTGCGGGTTCGTCCTCACCGGGCCCGACCTGCCGGTGCGTGTCTGGCGCACTCCGGCGGAGCCGCCCGACGCCTTGGCCACGAGCATCCCGGGGGTGTTCGCGGTAGGCGACGTGCGGTCGGGGTCGATGAAGCGCGTCGCCTCGGCCAGCGGTGAGGGCGCCGCAGCGGTGTCGATGGTGCACGCCTACCTCGACAGCTTGCAAGGCGTCCGAGGGGACTCGAGGCCGAGCGCGCTGTAGCGTCGCGGCCCGTGCCGAACCGGCGTGGTTCATCACCGGTGCGGATATCCGGCGAGTTCGAGCCGCCGCCCGGCGTCAGTCTCCGTGCGAGCGGGACGCGGTGGCGGGGCGGTTGCGCGCAACCAACACCGGGCACGGCGAATGGTGGATCAGCATCCGGCTGACCGAGCCGAAGACCACCCCGGTCGCGTCGCCGTGGCCTCGGCTCCCCACCACGACGAGCTGCGCACCTCGAGCGTGCGTGAGAAGCGTGTCCGCCGCCTCGCCGGGCGTCATCACCCTGCGGACCGTTACGTCCGGGTACTTCTCCTGCCATCCGGCGAGCCGCTCCGCCAGGATCTCGCTGTGCTCGGCGTCGGCTGCGTCGTAGTCCTTCCCGGTCTGCGGGGCATACACCCGTGCGGTGGCAGTGGTGCGGTCGGTCCACGTATGCACCGCGGTGAGGGTGGTGGCCCGGCGCGAGGCCTCGTCGAACGCCCACCGGATCGCTGCGTCGCTGCCCTTGGTGCCGTCGATGCCCAGGACGACCGGGCCCGTCTGTGGCACCACGTCGTCCTCGCCCACACCGCGGATGACGGCGACCGGGCAGCTGTCGCTCGTCACGAGCGCCAACGCCACGGTCCCGAGCAGAATCGAGCTGAATCGTCCCCGGCCGGTGGCGCCCACAACCGTCAGCAGAGCATCGCGGCTCAGCGTGATGAGCCCCGCCGCCGGTGGTCCCGACTTCACGACCACCGACGTCGGCACCGCTGGGAACTGCTCTACCACCTGCTGTTCGGCCGCGGCGAGCGCGTTGCGCGCGTCCTCCTGCATGCGGCCGTACAGCTCCTCCGTGACACCGGCATACGGACTGTACTCGGTGCCGATGTCGATGACTGTGGCGAGCAACAGCGCGACGCCCCGGCTGTGTGCCTCGGCAGCGGCCCAGGTCACGGCGCGTGACGCCGCCGGCGAGCCGTCGACACCGGCAAGGATGAACGGGCGCATCGGGTGTTCGGTCATGAGGTTCTCCGCTCGTCGGTGGGGCCCGGTGGCTCCGTGTCAACGGTATGCGCGGACACCCTGTCGCCGCGCCTGCCGAAAGTCCCCTCTCGACGGGGGATTCGGTAACCAGGCGCCGCCACGGCGCTACGGACGGCCGGCGTCGCCGTGGCCCAACCGCGCGGCGAGCACCGCAGCCTGGGTCCGTCGCTGCAGGTCGAGCTTAGCCAGCAGCCGGGACACGTAGTTCTTGACGGTCTTCTCCGCCAGGCACATCCGTTCGGCGATCTGCCGGTTGGTCAGGCCCTCGCCGATCAGCCCGAGCAGCGTCCGCTCCTGGTCGGTCAGGTCGTCGAGCGGCGAGCGCGGCGCCGGCGCCCGCAGACGACGCATGAGTGCGGCGGCGGCGCGGGTGTCGAGGAGTGAACCGCCGGTGCCTACGGTGCGCACGGCGGCGATCAATTCGAGGCCGCGGATGTCCTTGATCACGTAGCCGCCGGCTCCGGCGACGATCGCGTCGAGCATCGCCTGCTCGTCCGTGAACGATGTCAGCATCAGGCAGTTCAGTTCGGGCATCGCCGATCGCAGGTCCCTGCACAGTTCGACACCGTTGCCGTCGGGGAGGCGGACATCGAGCACCGCTATGTCGGGTCGCACCAAGGGAATTCGGACGAGTGCCTCCGCGACGGTGCCCGCCTGCCCCACCACCGTCAGGTCGTCCTCCTCCTCGAGGAGATCGGCGACTCCGCGGCGCACCACCTCGTGGTCGTCGACGAGGAACACAGCGATCATCGCGAACTCCCTTCCACTCTCGGAGGATCAAGTGTTGCACCGCCGGCGCCCACTCATCGACCGGCTATGTCAGTCGTGGTTGCGCGCCACCAGAACGGGGCACCGCGCGTGGTGGATGAGCGCGCGGCTGACCGACCCGAAGAACACGCCGGTCACGTCGCCGTGGCCGCGGCTGCCGACCACCACGAGCTGGGCGCCGGCGGTGTGGTCGAGCAGGGCCTCGGCGGCCCGGCCGGGTCGAAGTACGGGCCGCACCGGCACGTCCGGGTACTTCTCTCGCCATCCCACGAGGCGCTCGGCGAACACCGCCTGCTCCTCGATCGCCTCGGCCTGCCAGTCGATTCCGCTCGCGAGGGCGAGCGACTGCGAATACGCGTCCGGATACGCGGTCCATGCGTGCACGGCGGTGAGTGTCGCTCCGCGCCGGGATGCCTCGTCGAACGCCCACGCGATCGCGGCCTCGCTGGAACCTCCGGCATCCACGCCGACGACGACGGGGCCGGTGCGCGGCACGACGTCGTGCTCGCCCCCGCGGATCACCGCGACCGGGCTGTGGCCGTTGGTGACCAGCGCCATCGCGACGGTGCCGAGGATCGTGGCGCTGAAGCCGCCGATCCCGTTGGCGCCCAAGACCGTCAGGTAGGCGTCGCGGCTGAGGTGGATCAGTTCTGCGGCCGGCGAACCGGTCCACTGAACGGTGGTCGTGGTCACGGACGGGTAGTGCTTCGAGACGCGTTCCTCAGCGGCGGACAGCGCCGCACCGTCAGCGGCGTCGATCTGCGCGAGCGAGTTGTCCGATGCGCCGAGGAGCGGACCGTAGGCACCGCCGTCCGCGACGCCGACCAGCAGCAGCGGCATGGACCGCCGGTACGCCTCGGCCGCAGCCCAGGTCACCGCCTTCAGCGCGGCCGCAGAACCGTCGACACCGACGAGGACGTGCGGATCTGTCATGAGCTGTCTCCGATCGTCGAGACGGGTCCGGTCCCGTCTGCTGAGTCGACGATAGGAGCGCCGCTGCGGTCGCCGCGACTGCCGAAGGTCACCGATTCCAGGCGCCCGAGGCGACGATCAGGCCCCTCGGCTCAGGGACGAAAGTCCCACGGGACGATGAGATCCGGCCCTACCGGCAATCCGGGAAGCCGGCTCAGCGCAGCGCCTCCTCGATCACTGCGGATGCGCTGCGACGAGCCTGATCGAGGGCGGTCGTCAGCTCCAGCGCGCGGTAGTCATCGGAGATGATCTCGACGCCCCACGGGCCGCGCCAGCCGATCGCGGTCAGTGCCTGGACGAGTCCGATGAGGTCGAAACTGCCCTGTCCGCACAGCAACCGGTGGTCCCGCGTGTCCTCGAAGAGCGTCCCGACGACGGCCTCGGCGGCATCATCGAGCTCGACCCCGAACAGGATGTCTGCGCTCAAGGATGCGCGGAGGTCGGCGATCGACGTGCCGGCGCGGAAGACGTGCCAGCTGTCGACGAGGATGCCGCAGTTGGCGCGGTCGACGGCGCGTACCAGATCGGCGCCCATCGGCACGCTCGAGACCATCGAGAACGGCATGGCCTCCAGCGCGAGCCGTACCCCCAGGTCGGCCGCCTCGTCGGCGAGGTCGCGCAAGGGGGCGACCAACGGGTCGATCGAGTCGAGCGCGTTGCCGAATGCCGTGCCGATCTTGATGTGTCCCGCGTCCAACCGACTCGCGGCCTCGAACAGCAGCTTGCGTACATCGTCGGAGGCCGCCCGCTTCTCCCCCGTCTCCCACCAGTCGGTGAGCAACTCGACCTCGACGTAGCGGAGCCCGGCGTCGGTGATCGCCTCGCGCAGCGGCTCGAAGCCGATACCGTCGCGCGCCACGCGCAGGTCGTCCTGTGCGAGCCCGATCCCGGCCCACCCGGTGTCGGTGATCGCCTGGATTCGTTCGCCGATGGCTATCGGACTCACCTCGCTCGGCATGAGCGGCTTGACATCGCCCGCGCTCGTCCAGCAGGTGGCGAGCAGTTCGATCGGTCCCGTGGTCATCGGTCGGTCGTCCTTCGAGGTAGTGGGAGGTTGCGTGACTCAGGCCTGCGCGACGCCGACCGTCTTACCGGTGGTCGCGGACTCGGCTGCGGCGTCGGCGAGTATCAGGGCCGCGACACCGTCGTCGAATCCCGGAGAGCACGGCTCCCCGGTCCGGATCGCTCGGGCGAACGCATCGAGCTCGGCGCGGTAGGCCGCGGCGTACCGCTCGAGGAAGAACGGCAGGAACGGCCCCGACTGCTCGGTGCCGGCGGCGTCGTACCGGCGCACCGTGGTGGCGGTGACGTTGCCGGCGGACAGCATGCCGGTGGCGCCGAACGCCTCGAGCCGCTGATCGTATCCGAACGCGCAGTGCCGCGAGTTCGTGATGGTCACGATCTGCCCGTCACGACCGCGGAGGGTGACGGTGGCGGAGTCGAAGTCGTCGAGTTCCCTGATGTCGTCGCTGAAGACGTTGGCACCGACCGCTGTGACCTCGATGATGTCCGGGACGAAGAACCGTGCGATGTCGAGGTCGTGGATGGTCATGTCGCGGAAGATCCCGCCGGAGGCGGCGATGTAGTCGCGGGGCGCCGGCGCGGGGTCGCGGCTGGTGATGATCAGCTGCTCGAGGGCTCCGATCTCCCCGTCTGCGACCTGCCGGCGGACCGATGCGAAGCTCGGGTCGAAGCGCCGGTTGAATCCGAGCATGATCGGCACGGAGTGCGCCGCGATCTGCTCGCGACACGCGAGCACGGTGTCGATGTCGAGGTCGATCGGCTTCTCGCACAGCACGGCCAGCCCGTGTGCGGCGGCGCGGGACATCAGGTCGACGTGGGTGGGCGTGGGAGAGGCGACGATGACGCCGTCGAGGTCCGGCTCGCCGAAGACCTCCTCGGGGTCGGCGACGGCGCGCCCGCCCACCTTGGCTGCCAGCGCCTGTGCGCCGTCGATGAAGGGATCCGCGATCATCACCAGCTCGATGTCGGGGTTCTCGGCGATGCTCCGGGCGTGGACCTGGCCGATCCGGCCGGATCCGAAGAGTGCGAGGCGCAGCTTGTCGTTGGACACGGTTTTCCTTGTGGTTGTGGGCTTCTCGCTCGGACGGAGGAAGGTCAGTCGGTGCTGGACGGTGCCAGCGTGATCTCGGCGCCGCGAGCCTGCTCCGAGCGGTAGCAGGCGTCCACGATCCGCGCCACGGTCAGTGCGTCGGCCACGGGCGACACGATCGGGGCACCGGTACGGATGCTCTCGATCCAGCCGCGCATCTCGGGGCGGAAGTTGCTGATGTTCTCGAGCTCCGGGAGCTCGGAGAACCGGTTGGACTCGGTGCGCGCAAAGGGCGGGGTGAAGTGGCTCTGTGTCCACTCGGTCCAGCCGGCCGCGAAGCCCGCGCGCGGGCCGTCGACGTACACGCGCAGCCGCTGCGGCAGGATGCCGAGCTCGATCAAGCCATGGGTGCCGTACACGGTGATGCCGGAGCTCTCGAACCATTCCAGGTGGTCGTGGCCGTCGAAGCTGAACGTCATCGACAGGTCCGGGTAGTTCAGCAGTACCGCCGCCGAGTCCTCGCGGCTCTTCTCGTCGGACAGGCGGGGCGACTTGTGTACCCGGGCGTTCACCGACTCGGGCGCGCCGAACACGCGTACCAGCGTGTCGAGCATGTGGCATCCGAGGATCCACAGCACGCCGCCCATATCGGCGGGCTGGTTCAGGTGGGCGGTCAGGTGCTCGCCGACGAGGGCGGCCCCGCGTGCCGACACAGTCACCACCTCGCCGATGGCGCCCGCGTCGAGCAGCTCCTTCGCGCGCCCGACCGATTCGGCGAGGCGGACGTTGTAGCCGACCTGGACCACCAGCCCGTCCGCGTTCAGCTCGGCCTCGCGCAGCTTCGACAGGTCGTCGACGGTGCCGCCACCGGGCTTCTCGACCACTACGGACTTCCCCGCCGCGAGGGCCCGCAGCGCGTGCGGCACCATGTCGCGGCTCTTCGAGTGGACCATCACCGCGTTGATGTCGGGGTCTCCGAGCACCTCGTCGATGGTGCGCGCCTCGATCTCGTACTTGTCGGTGAAGTACTGCAGGCGCGGGTCGTCGTCGGCGGCGGCGACCACCTCGACACCGTCGATCTCCCGGAGTGCGCGCACTCGCGCGGACGCGTGCGGGTGGGTGATCCCGAGTAGTCCCACACGGATCTTTTCGGACACCATCGTCTCCTGTCGTTCGAGTTCTTTGAGGTTGCGACCCTGCTCTGCGGGAGGCCGTGGACGTCGCGGGGGCGGGAGTGGCAACCACCCGCCCTGCAAACTATCACTGAGTGGACAGTCAGTCCAAGTGTGACATGGGGTGCTCACCTGGTCAAGATGTCGTCCGGCTCATGGTGGCGGTGCAGCGCTCCGGCGCCCGCGGCCGAATTCTGCGGCTCGTCCCAGCCCAGGTACGACGAGAGGTCGCGCGCTCCCTGTCGCACGAGCTCGCGTACCGTCGGGCCACCGTCCTCGCTCTCGCCCAGCACGCCGTCGCGGAGCCCGCTGACGGACAGAGACGCCGCCACCCGCCCGTAGTGGTCGAAGATCGGGGCCCCGATCGCGGCGATGCCGGGCGTGACGTTGTTGTCGCTGATGACCAGCCCTGCCGCGCGGATCTCCTCGAGTTGCGTATACAGCTCGGAACGGGAGCCGACGTCGCGGAGGAGATCCTCGCTGCCCGCGACCATCGATGCGTACTCCTCCCAGTGCTCCCGGTCCTCGAACGCCAGTAGGGCCCGGGGTGCCGCGCCGATGTGGAGCGGTAGGGAACGACCGAGCCGCAGCACTCGACTGTTCACGCGCACGCCGTCGATGCGTTCGATACACACCGCGCGGGTGCCGTGCCGGACACAGAGGAACGTGGTCTCACCGGTCGCGGCGTGGATCCGTTCCAGGATCGGTTGCGCGGCCCGGCGGATGTCCAGCCTGCGCGTGGCGTCCGCCGCCAGGGTCAACAGTCTTCCTCCGACGCGGTAGGCGCCGCGGGGGGAGATCTGTTCGACCCAGCCGATCTCGGTAAGCGTCGCGAGCATGCGGTAGACCGAGCTGACGGGCTCGTCGGTCAGTTCTGTCAATCGGGCGGAGGTCGCGATGCGCTCCTCCGCCAGGGCGTTCATCAGGGCGCCGGCCTTCAGGATCAGTGCCGGCGCAGGAGCGCTGGTCCGCGCGGCCGGCTCCGGCCGGCGGGCGGCAGCCTGTCCGGTACTGCGCGGGCGGGACATCGACTCGCCGAGGGCGCGCGCTGCCACCGTGAGCGACTGGGCGGCGGATTCCGCCTGCGGCAGGACGCTCGCACGTAGGCCGGCGACCGCGATCACGCCGACCACATCGCCGTCGTCACGACGTACCGGGACGGCGACGGAGGCGATCCCCTGCGTGACCTCGCCGTCGTCGACGCTCCACTCGCGGCCGGTGGGCAGGGTGAGGGCGTGCGCAGCCGCTCCGGCGTCCGGCGGCAGGATGCGGCCGGGTCCGAGGTCGAGCATGTCGACCACCGCGCCCGCGACCTGGCCGAGGCACAGCAGCCCGCCCTCGCCCGGCACGCAGAAGTAGGCGGTCATCCCCACGTGCTCGCGCACCCAGTGCAATTGCGCGTGCATCTCGCGACGATCGACGAACGCCTCGATCGCGGCGTCCCCCCAGCGCAGCAGCCCGACGGCGAGTTCCAATCGGCCGGCCCCGGCGGCACGTACCAGCTCGAGCTCCTCGAGGGCTGAGCCGATGCGGTACACGGTGGGTCGCGGCTCCGCGACCGCCTTGGCCAGTTCGGCCGGCGTCGACGGTCCCGACCGGGCCAATTCGTCCACCACCTGGCCGGCCTTGGTGAGTAACTGAATCGAACTCACAGCGTCCGTCCCTCATCTCTTCGCGTACCCGGCGCCGACGGCGCCGCCCCACCCCGATGCCGCGTGCGTAATCTCCATCACACTTCTACCAGACTTTGTGTTACGGTGCGTACATCACGTCCATTCTATGAGAGTAATCGGTCTTCGGCTTCGATGCTCGTGACGACGTTCCAACCGGGCCGGTCCGGTGCCGGCTCGAACTCGGGGCATGGGCGGTGCCGTCTCGCCCGACAACCTTGGCCAGGAGGGTCAGAAACTGATGATGAACGAGTTCGTGTACGAATCCCTGCCGATGAGAGTGCGATTCGGTAGCGGCACGCTCGCGCTGCTGCCCGACGAGCTCGATCAGCTCAGCCTGAAGCGGGTTCTCGTGCTGTGCTCCCCCGGCCAGGAGAACGTGGGTGAACTCGTCGCCCTGGTGCTGGGTGACCGGTGCGCGGACGTGCGTGCCGACGCCGTCATGCACGTCCCGGCGGAGATCGCCGAGCGCGCGGCCGGTGTCGCGGCGGAGCTGCACGCCGACGGTTGCGTGACGGTGGGCGGCGGTTCGGCGATCGGGCTCGGCAAGGCCATCGCGCTCGAGCACGGCCTGCCGATCGTCGCAGTGCCCACCACCTACGCCGGGTCCGAGATGACGCCCGTGTGGGGCGTGACCACCGACGGACGGAAGGAGACGGGACGGGATTCGAGGGTCCTGCCACGCAGCGTGGTGTACGACCCCGAGCTGACTGCGACGCTGCCCGTGGGCATGTCGGTGACCAGCGGAATCAACGCGATCGCGCACGCGGTGGAGGGGTTGTATGCGCCCGACGCGACGCCGATCGTATCCCTGATGGCCGAGGAGGGCGCGCGAGCCTTGGCGACGGCGCTGCCCGCGATCGTCGCCGACCCCACCGCTCCCGCTGCCCGCAGCGACGCGCTCTACGGCGCATGGTTGTGCGGCGCGACCCTGGGCGCCACCACGATGTCGCTGCATCACAAGCTCTGTCACGCACTCGGCGGCACGCTCAACCTTCCGCACGCCGAAACCCACACCGTCATCCTTCCGCATGCCCTCGCGTTCAACGAGCCGTACGCACCCATCGCCGTCGCCGCTCTGTCGCGCGCTCTCCCCGGCGACGGCGATCCTGCCACCCGCCTGGCGCGACTGGCACGCGACCTCGGCGCCCCGACCTCACTGGCACGCCTCGGCATGCAGGAGACGGACATCGACCGGATCGTCGATGAGGTCACCAGCAGGCCGTACGCGAACCCGCGGCCCGTGACCGCAGACGCCGTCCGCAGCCTGCTCCACAACGCCTGGGCCGGTCGCGAGCCCGTCTCACCCGCCTGACCCCCGGGCCCAGCCACAACCCCAGCCCGCGTTCCACCGACACGATCGAGATCACCCATGACCGAGACCTCCTCCGCCCAGACCGCAGCCGCCCGAACCGCCGTACCAGCCGACCCACCCCCGGTATCCGCCGAGCAGGCGGCTGTCGAGGAGCGTCTGACCCGCGTCGTGATGGCCTCCTTCACCGACTGCCCGAACCCGCGGCTCACCTACCTGATCCAGGCGCTGGTGCGTCACCTGCACGCCCTGATCCGCGAGGTCCGCCTCACGGAGTCCGAGTGGAACGCGGCGATCGAGTTCCTCACCGAGGTGGGACACATCACCGACGACCGCCGCCAGGAGTTCATCCTGCTGTCGGATGTTCTCGGCGCGTCGATGCAGACGATCAACGTCAACAACGAGGCGTACGGAGACGCCACCGAAGCGACGGTGTTCGGCCCGTTCTTCGTCGAGGACGCCCCCCGGATCGACAACGGCGGCGACATCGCCGGCGGCGCCGCCGGCCAGCCGTGCTGGGTCGAGGGCACGGTGCGCGACACCGGCGGCCACCCGGTCCCCGGCGCCCGCATCGAGGTGTGGGAGGCCGACGAGGACGGCTTCTACGACGTCCAGTACAGCGACGAGCGGGTCAGCGGCCGCGCTCACCTGTTCAGCGACGATAATGGGGCTTTTCGGTTCTGGGGGCTTACACCCACTCCCTATCCCATCCCGCACGACGGCCCGGTCGGCCGGTTACTTGTGGCGACGGGTCGATCTCCGATGCGCGCGTCGCACCTGCACTTCATGGTCTCGGCGCCCGGTCTCCGCACCCTCGTGACGCACATCTTCGTCCGCGGCGACGAGTTGCTGTCCAGCGACACCGTGTTCGGTGTCAAGGACTCGCTGGTCAAGGACTTCGTCGAGCAGCCCGCTGGAGCGCCGACGCCGGATGGGCGGGACCTCGGCGCGCGGACCTGGTCCCGCGCGCGATTCGACATCGTGCTGGCTCCCGCGCGCGCCTGATCCCTTCCCTTCCTTCTCCCTTCCTTCCGCGCACCGCGCCTTGCGGGTACCGACCGCCGCGGAACCTAGTCGTCAAGCCGAATCACCTTGCCCTCGTGGGCAGAAACAGGAGAGTTCAATGTCGAACGCACTACCTTCGAGGCCTTCGAGACCGATGGCGTTGCCACCGTTGCGGTCGGGGCCGCAGCAGCAGCGGATGAATGTGGTGGCTGTGGTGGCCACGTTCGGTGGGTTGTTGTTCGGTTATGAC
>NZ_BAABFR010000056.1:0-32758 GCF_039541155.1 Tsukamurella soli | reverse complement strand
GACGGCGGCGCGGCGCCCGTACGCGGCGCGGCTGCGGGCGTGACGACACGATCAGGCAGGTCCGCATGAACCCGCGCGACATCCGTTGCCGGGCCGTCGAACTCGACGGCAGCCGGCAGGTCGAGCGCGGCGAGCAGGTCGGCGACCCCGCCACCGTCGTCGCCTGCGCCGCCCTGCTCGCGCCACAGCGCGACGATCCGGTCCGCCTCGGTGAGCGCCTGGGCGACACCGTCGGCCGCGGCGCGCTCGGCGGCAGCCCACTGCGCGTACGCGTCTGCAACCCTGCCCTGCCACGTCGACGGCGGCGGCGCCAGGACTCCCCCGAACCCCATTCCCGGACGCTAACGCCCGGAGCCGTCCGAGTCCGGCCGCGCGGCCGGGTTATCCACAGGATCCCGGCCGTCCACAGGCCGGGTCGGGGGACGGCCCTCAGCCGGAGTACGGCGGCGTGCGGCGCAGCTCCTGCTTCGCGATGGTGCGCCGGTGCACGGCGTCGGGGCCGTCGACGATGCGCAGCACGCGGGCCCACGCGTACAGGTACGACAGCGGGGTGTCCGAGCTGACGCCGGCGGCGCCGAACACCTCGATGGCGCGGTCGATCACGGCCACCGCGGCGGCGGGTGCGGCCACCTTGATCGCCGAGATCTCGGTACGCGCGCCCTTCGCGCCGTGCCGGTCGATGAGCCACGCGGTCTTGTAGACGAGCATCCGCGCGAGATCGATGTCGATGCGGGACTGGGCGATGAGCTCCTGCACGACGCCCTGCTCGGCGAGCGGTCCACCGAACGCCACCCGCTGCTTGGCCCGCGCGGTCATCAGGGCGAGGGCCCGCTCGGCCATCCCGATCGCGCGCATCGCATGGTGGATCCGGCCCGGCCCGAGGCGCGCCTGCGCGATGGCGAATCCGTCGCCCTCGCTCGCGAGGATGTTGGCCGCCGGCACGCGCACATCCTCGAAGGTCATCTCGGCGTGGCCGTGTTGGTCGTGGAAACCGAACAGCGGCAGGTCCCGCCGGATCGTCACGCCGGGCGTGTCGCGCGGCACGAGGACCATGGACTGCTGCCGGTGCGTCGCGGCCTCGGGGTCGGTCTTGCCCATCACGATGAACACGGCGCACCGCTCGTCCAGTGCACCCGAGATGAACCACTTGTGGCCGTTGATCACGTAGTCGTCGCCGTCACGGGTGATCGACGTGGTGATGTTGGTGGCGTCGCTCGACGCGACCTCCGGCTCGGTCATCGCGAACGCCGACCGGATCTCGCCCGCCAGAAGCGGTTCCAGCCACCGTGCGCGCTGCTCCTCGGTGGCGAACAGGTGCAGGGTCTCCATGTTCCCCGAGTCGGGCGCCTGGCAGTTGACGGCCTCGGGTGCGATCACGGGCGACCAGCCCGAGACCTCCGCCACCGCCGCGTATTCCACGTTGCTCAGGCCGGATTCGCTGGGCAGGAAGAGGTTCCACAGGCCGCGCCGCTTGGCCCCGGCCTTGAGCTCCTCCATCACCGGCGGGTACGCATGCGGTCCGTGCTCCGCGAGGTACCGGGCGTGCACCGGCTCGGCGGGGAACACCTCCTCCCGCATGAACTCCCACATCTTCGCGCAGGCGTCCTGCGCGGCGGCCGACGATTCGAAATCCACTGCTACTCCTGTTCCCCGAGGCGTGCGAGCCCCTCGCGTGCCAAACCGGCGACACCGGCGCCGGCCTCCTCGAACTGCTGTCCTGCCATCGAACCCGCGGCGGTCCGGGCCAGGATGCCCTGGACGATCACCGCGAACTTGAAGTATGCGAACGCCTCGTACACCGCGAGATCGTGCAGCGGCACCCCGGCCCGCTCGGCGTACCGCCGCGCCAGGTGCGCCCGCGACGGGAAACCCGGATCGCGGGTGAGCGCCGGCACCATCGGCAGCACGTCGTCGCCGGGCTCGCGCCAATACAGCAGCAGCAGCGCGATATCCGTCATCGGATCGCCGAGCGTCGCCATCTCCCAGTCGAGTACCGCATTGACCGTCGCCGGGTCGCCGGGGTCCATCAGGCAGTTGTCGAGCCTGAAGTCGCCGTGCACGATCGACGTCCGCGCGCCGGCGCCGACCGCCTCGACCCGCTCGGCGAGCAGGCCGGCGAGGCGCCGCACCTCGGGCACGTCCCGGGTGCGCGAGCGCTCCCATTGACCGGTCCATCGACGGACCTGCCGGGCGAGGAAGCCGGTCGGGCGGCCGAAATCGCCGAGTCCGACGGTGGCCGCGTCGACCGCGTGCAGGTCTGCGAGGGTGTCGACGAGCGCGTCGGCGAGTTCCGTCTTCGCCGCCGGCGTGCTCGCGTAGCCCGCCGGCAGTTCGTCGCGGATGGTGAGCCCACGTACCCGCTCCATCACGTAGAACGGTGTGCCCGTGAGGGTCCCGTCGTCGGTCAGCAGGATGCGGGGCACGGGTACGGCGGTGTCGGCGAGGGCCCTCTGCACGCGTACCTCGCGGCCCATGTCGTGTGCGCTGGGCAGCAGATCGCCCGACGGTGGCCGGCGGAGGATCACCTCGCCCGCGGGGCTGGAGAGCACGAACGTCAGGTTCGACTTGCCGCCTGCGATCAGGCTCGCCGACGGGGCGCGCCAGCGGTCGTCGCCGACCGCCGCCGCGAGGGCCGGTCCCACGAGGTCGAGCGCCGCCAGCGCCGTGGTGTCACGGCCGTCCGGACTCACGCGGTCACCTGCCGCAGCTCGCGGCGGAGGATCTTGCCCGTCACCGTCTTCGGCAGGTCCGGCACGAACGCGATCGAGCGCGGATACTTGTAGGCGGCCATATTCCTCCTGGCGTAGTCGATGAGCTCGTCCTCCGTGACGTCCGCGCCCGGCTGCAGGGAGACGAACGCCTTGACCGTCTCGCCGCGGTACTCGTCCGGCACGCCGACCACGGCGACCTCGCGTACCGCGGGATGGCCGTACAGGACGTCCTCGACCTCGCGGGGCCACACCTTGTACCCGGAGGCGTTGATCATGTCCTTCTTCCGGTCGACCAGATAGAACCAGCCGTCCGCATCCATGAAACCGACATCACCCGTGCGGAGTTCGCCGCCGGGTAGCGACGCCGCGGTGGCGTCGGGCCTGTTCCAGTAGCCCGGGACCACCTGCGGCCCCGCGACGACGATCTCGCCGACCTCACCGACGGGGAGCTCCTCGCCGTCCTCGCCCAGGATCCGCACGATCGTGTCGAACACCGGCACGCCCACGGACAGCGCGCCGGTCTTCTGGTCGACGGGCGCCCGGGCGCCGAACGGCACCGCGTGCGACGGGCTCGACGTCTCGGTGAGGCCGTAGATGTTGTGGATGTACAGCCCGGTCTGCTCGGCGAAGGCCGCCTCCAGCGCGGGCGCGATCGGCGCGCCGCCGGAGAAGACCGCCCGGAACGACGACCAGTCGCCCTTCGTCACACCGGGAATCGCCGTCAGCGCGGTGAAGACCGTGATCGAGCCGACGGTGAACGTGGGCCGGCGCTCGCGGATCGCATCCAGCACGACGCCCGGTTCGAACCGGTGGGCGAGGATCAGCGGGCAGCCCGCGACCATGGCCAGCCCGATGTGGCCGACGAGCCCCGTGATGTGGAACAGGGGCGCGACGCCCAGCACCCGGTCGTCGGCGTCGAGCCCGATCCAGTCTCGGTAGGTCTGGGCGTTGAACGCGAGGTTGGCGTGAGTGTTCATGGCGCCCTTGGGAACCCCCGTGGTGCCCGAGGTGTACATCAGCACTGCGGTATCGCCCGCTGCCGGACGGGAGGGCTCCGGGCGCCCGCCGGCGTGCTGCTGATACACCGATTCGAGGTCGAGAGCCGGGTCCGACGAGATCCGCGCGGCGCCGGAGAACACGCGCGCATCGTCGCGGGTCTGCTCGTCGAGGGCGGAGTAGGTGACCACCGCACGCACGGCCGTACCGCCACCGTCGATCACCGCGCGGGCGACGTCCCGGTACAGCTCGTCGAGGCACAGCAGTGCAGTGGCGGCGGAGTCGACGAGGATGTACGACAGCTCACGGGCCTTGTTCATGGGGTTGACGGCGACGGCGGTCCCGCCGATCTTCCATGCCGCGACCAGGCCGATGACGAACGCCGGGTCGTTCTGCAGGTACAGGGCGAGCCGGTCACCCCGGACGAAGCCCCGCTCGGTCAGCGCGACGGCGAGCGCATCACTGCGGCTGTCGATCTCGGCGAACGTGAGCCCCCGATCGAAGTAGTAGACGGCGACCGCCCGCGGATCGCGGGCGAGGGCGGCCCGGAACGCGTCCAGCATCGTCGGGTGGTCGACGACGAGCGACGGGCCGGTGCCCTCCCGGTACAGCGCCAGCCAGGGGCGTGACGCGTAGGCGCTCACGTCGGCGGACATGGGAACACCCCTCCACGTTCAGCAGACAGATCGTTCGCTCGGTAGCCTGAACACGATCACTTTATTCACACCCCTGATGCGGGGTCAATAGCGGATCGATGTCGCGTTCAGACGGCGTTGACGAGACAGGATGTTCGGATAACCTGAACAACTATGAGTGTCGAGTCGCCCGGTACCGCGGTGCGAGCCCACCGGCGACGCCACGGCGTCAGCCTCCGCGACCTCGCCGCGCGGATCGGAGTGAGCGCCGCGACGCTCAGCGCGATCGAGAACGGCCACACCCGGCTCTCGGTCGACCGTGCCCGCGACATCGCGGCCGCGCTGGACATCCCCACACGCGCGCTCGTCGATGCGCACCGACCCGGCCCCGTCCCGACACCGTCGGCCGCAGTGCCCGTGCCCGGCGCACCGGCCGCACACCGCCATTGGCGCGAGTTCCCCCCGCTCCCCACCGACGACGTGTTGGACGGGGCGATCCGTGCCTTCGTGGCGACCGGCTATCACGGCGCGTCGATCCGCTCCGTCGCCGAGCTGGCCGGCATGAGCGTGCCCGGCGTCTACCACCACTACGCGAGCAAGCAGGCCCTGCTGGTACGGATACTCGACCTGACGATGGAGGACCTCGCATGGCGACTGAAGCAGGCCCGCGACGAGGGCACGACGCCGGGCGAGCGGGTAGCGCTGACGATCGAGGCGCTCGCGCTGTACCACGCCCGCAGGGTCGACGTCGCGTTCATCGGTGCGAGCGAGATGCGTAGCCTCGAACCCGACACGTACGCACGGATCGCTCAGCGCCGCACCGATGTCCAGCGCCTGCTCGACGCCGAGATCGACGGCGCGATCGACGCCGGCGAGCTGACGACGACGCACCCGCGCGACGCCGGCCGCGCGATCTCTACGATGTGCACATCGCTCGCGCAGTGGTTCCACCCGAACGGCCCCACGTCACCCGAGCAGATCGCGCGCGAGTACGCACAGTTCGGGCTCGCCATGCTCGGCGGGGAGACACGCCCTACTACGCGAGGGTCCGGTGCAGCGTCAGCACCGTGATCTCGCTGGGCGCGAACACCCGGAACGGCGGGCCCCAGAACCCGGTGCCGCGGCTCGTATACAGCTGGGTGCCGATGCCGTGCCGGCTCAGCCCGTGTACCACCGGTTGTTCGAGCCGGACCAAGAGGTTGAACGGCCAGATCTGCCCGCCGTGGGTGTGCCCGGAGATCTGCAGGTCCACCGCCGCAGCCACCGCCTGCGTCACCTGCTTGGGCTGGTGCGCGAGCAGCAGCACCGGCAGCGAGGGGTCGGCGCCCGCCAGCGCCGCATCGAGGTCTGCGCCGTGCCCGGAGGCCCTCGACGACCCCGCGGTCGCGTCGTCCACTCCCGCGACCACCAGCCGGTCTCCCCCGCGCTCGACGACGATGTGCCGGTTGTGCAGCGCATCCCAGCCGATGCCCTGGACGTAGTCGATCCAGCCCTGCGCCTCGCTGAAGTACTCGTGGTTACCGGTGACGTAGACGCGGGCGAGCCGCGCGTCCATCCGCGCCAGGGGCGCCGCCTGCGCCTGCCGCAGCGACACCTCGCCGTCCGCGATATCGCCGACGTGGCAGACGATGTCGGCGTCGAGTGCGTTCACACTCTCGGTCACGGCGGCGGACCAGCGGCGGCGATCGAGGGGGCCGAAGTGGGTGTCGGTGACCACGACGACGCGCAGGCCCTCCAGCCCGCGGCCGAGGGCGGGGATCGTGACGGCGACGCGGCGGACCCGGGGCACCCGCATCGCCTCGCGGTAGCCCCAGCCGAGCAGGACGACGGTGACGGCGAGCACCACGACGGCCGCGATCCGCGAGCGCACCGGATCGTGGACCCCGGCGGCGAACAGCACCACCCGCAGCAACTGGCCCAGCAGCGACCAGGTGAACAACACCCAGACCGCGCCCAGCAGCGCGTCGCCGATCACGGCGGCCCGGTCGGCTCGTCGGCGGCCGTGGCCCCACACCATCGCCACGGGAAGCGTGACGAACAGGGCGGCCAGCGCGGCGGTCCCGGCGATCACCACCGGTGCCGGCCAGCGGGTGCCACCCGAGAGCAGCGTCCACCACGGCACCACGAACAGAACAGCGGTGACCACCATCGCGGCGACCGCGAACAGATGCCTGCGCATCGCAGAGTGCCTCGATCCCATATCGGCCTACCGCGAGACTAGCCTTCAAGGCATGCGCATCGGAGCACACGTCCGCAACGACACGCACCCGCTGGAGACGGCGGAGCGGCTGGGGATCGACGTCATGCAGATGTTCGTCTCGGACCCGCAGAGCTGGAAGAAGCCGGATCCGCACCCGCAGCAGGGCGCTATCCGCGAGTCGCCGATCGATGTCGTCGTGCACTCGGCCTACGTCATCAACGTCGCCAGCCTCAACAATCGGCTCCGCATGCCGTCTCGGAAGGCCGTCGAGCAGCAGGCGGCCGCGGCCGCCGATCTCGGTGCGTTCGGGCTCGTCGTGCACGGCGGGCACCTACGCGCCGGCGAGGACCTCGCGGCCGGTATCGACAACTGGCGCAAGCTGTTCACGCGCCAGGAGGACAAGGGCGGGTTCGCCGTCCCGATCCTCATCGAGAACACCGCGGGCGGCGAGGGCGCGATCGCCCGCCAGCTGGAGACCATCGCCCGGCTGTGGGACGCCGTGGGCGATCAGGGCGCCGGGTTCTGCCTCGACACCTGCCACGCCTGGGCCGGCGGCGAGGACCTGATGGGCATCGTCGAACGGGTGCTCGCGATCACCGGCCGCATCGACCTGGTGCACCTGAACAACTCCCGCGACGAGTTCGACTCCGCGCGGGACCGGCACGCCAACCTCGAGGATGGCACCATCGACCCCGACCTGCTCGTCGACGTCGCCCAGGCCGCCGGCGCTCCGATCATCCTCGAGACC
This sequence comes from Tsukamurella soli, assembly GCF_039541155.1. Classification (NCBI taxonomy): domain Bacteria; kingdom Bacillati; phylum Actinomycetota; class Actinomycetes; order Mycobacteriales; family Tsukamurellaceae; genus Tsukamurella; species Tsukamurella soli. The sequence continues at coordinate 25,468 of NZ_BAABFR010000056.1, read as the reverse complement.
CCCGCCGAGGGCCTGGCCTCCGACGTCGCGTACCTCGCGGACGCGCTCGCATGAGCGAGCAGCCGCACGACCCGCGCCACCGTCGGCTCGACGCCGACGACTGGGACGACCTGCACCGCGCGGCCGAGCTCGTCTGGGGCGCCGCGCCCACCACGTGGGTCGTCGAGCAGACCGCGGCGCTGCCGCCGGGGCGCGCGCTCGACGCGGGCTGCGGCGAGGGGGCCGACTCGATCTACCTCGCGACCCGCGGCTGGCAGGTGACGGCATGGGACTTCTCGCGCGTCGGCCTCGACAAGGCGGCGACGGTGGCGTCGCGCGCGCCGCGCACCGTCCGCGCCCGGCTGCACTGGACGCTCGGCGACGTCACCGTCGACCCCGTGCCGGAGCCGGAGCCGCCGTACGACCTCGCGGTGTGGTCGTATCTGCACCCTGCCCCGGACGGCCGCGCCGCAGCGATCGCGAAGCTGTGCGACGCGCTGACACCCGGCGGACTGCTGATCCTCAGCGTGCACGAGCGGCTGGACGAGCATCCCGACCTGGCGGCGTTCGGCGCCACGACGGTGTCCGCGGCGCTACCCGCGGACATGGTGGTGGAACACGTGGAATGGCGCGACAGTGATCCACGCCACGGAACCGGGGTCGACCTGGCGCTACGGGCGCGGCGCCGACACGACTGACCTGGCGCTTCCACTTGTTTTCGCACCGGGTGGAGCGGTATTCTGGTCTTATTACCGACTGGTAACTTACCGGGTAGTAAGCCAGAGTCAGCCCGAATGAAGGTGGGAGCAGCCCCATGGGCCATTACAAGAGCAATGTCCGTGACCTCGAGTTCAACCTGTTCGAGGATCTCGGCGTCGGCGAGGTTCTGGAGTCCGGCGCGTACGGCGACCTCGACGCAGACACCGCGAAGGAGATGCTGCGCGAGGCGGCACGCCAGGCGGAGGGGCCGATCGCGGCGTCCTTCGCCGACGCCGACCGCAACCCGCCGGTCTTCGATCCGAACACCCACGAGGCGACGATCAACGCGGCCTTCAAGAAGTCCGAGGCACAGTTCTTCGAGGGCGGCTGGCCGTACCTCGGCCTCTCGGAGGAGCTCGGCGGTACGGACGTGCCCCGCACGCTGTACTGGGCCATCGCCGAGATGTTCCTGGGCGCCAACCCGCCGGTGTTCATGTACTCGGCCGGCCCCGGCTTCGCGCAGATCATGTACGACCTGGGCACCGATGAGCAGAAGAAGTGGGCCAAGATCGCGGCTGACCACGCGTGGGCCGCCACCATGGTGCTCACCGAGCCCGACGCCGGCTCCGACGTGGGCGCGGGCCGCACCAAGGCCATCAAACAGGACGACGGCAGCTGGCACATCGAGGGCGTGAAGCGCTTCATCACCTCCGCCACCAGCGACGACATGTTCGAGAGCACCTTCCACCTGGTGCTGGCCCGCCCCGAGGGCGGCGCGCCGGGCACCAAGGGCCTGGGCCTGTTCTTCGTGCCGAAGTTCCACTTCGACCCCGAGACCGGCGAGCTGGGCGAGCGCAACGGCGTGTTCGTGACCAACGTCGAGCACAAGATGGGCATCAAGGGCTCGACCACCTGTGAGCTCACCTTCGGCGGCCACGGCGTCCCGGCCCAGGGCTGGCTCGTGGGCGAGGAGATCAAGGGCATCGCGCAGATGTTCAAGGTCATCGAGCACGCCCGCATGATGGTGGGCACCAAGGCCATCGGCACCCTGTCGACCGGCTACCTCAACGCGCTGGACTACGCCAAGCAGCGCGTCCAGGGCGCCGACCTGACGCAGATGTCCGACAAGACCGCCCCCCGGGTGACCATCACGCACCACCCGGACGTACGTCGCTCGCTACTCACGCAGAAGGCGTACGCCGAAGGTCTGCGCGCTGTGTACCTGTACACCGCGGCGCACCAGGACCCCCGCACGGCCACCGTCGTCTCCGGTGCCGATGCCGACATGGCGTTCAAGATCAACGACCTGCTGCTGCCGATCGTGAAGGGCGTGGGCTCCGAGCGCGCGTTCGTGCTGCTCGGCCAGGAGTCGCTGCAGACCTTCGGCGGCTCGGGCTTCCTGCAGGACTACCCGATCGAGCAGTACGTCCGCGACTCGAAGATCGACTCGCTGTACGAAGGCACCACGGCCATCCAGGCGCAGGACTTCTTCTTCCGCAAGATCCTCAAGGACCGCGGCGCGGCGCTGGGCCACGTGGCCGGCGAGATCAAGAAGTTCATCGACGACCAGGCGTCGGGTCGGCTCAAGGACGACGTGGCGCTGCTCGCCAAGGCCGCCGAGGATGTCCAGGCGATGGCCGCCACGCTGACCGGCTTCGCGCTCGCGTCGCAGCAGGAGCCGTCCGAGCTGTACAAGGTGGGGCTCGGCTCGGTGCGTTTCCTGATGGCGTTCGGCGACCTGCTGATCGGCTGGCGCCTGCTGCATCAGGCCGCCATCGCGCAGGCCGCGCTCGACGGTGGCGCCACCGGCGCCGACAAGTCGTTCTACGAGGGCAAGGTGGGCGTCGCATCGTTCTTCGCCAAGAACATGCTGCCGCTGCTGTCCGCCACCAAGGACGTCGTCGCGAACCTCGACAACGATCCGATGGAGCTGGACGAGGCCGCGTTCTGATCACGGTCCGCATGAGTGACCGCTAGGGGCAGGCGAAGGCGCCGCCGGGTACATCCCGGCGGCGCCTTCGCGTATCCGCCCCACCCCGTAGGATCCCATCCGACCCGCCGCCCTGAGGAGAGCCGTATGGACGCACAGGCCGTACCCGAGACCGACGCCCGGCCCCCGCACTCCCCGGACCTGATCACCGCGCGCGGCCTCGGCGTCGACGGCGAACACGGTCCGCTGTTCGCCGGGATCGACCTCGACCTCGGGACGGGCTTCCACGCTATCCAGATGCCCGCCGGCCCCGAGCAGAACGCGCTGCTGCTGACCCTCGCCGGACGCCTGAAGCCGTCGCACGGCACCGTCGCCGTCATGGGCGACACCGGGCCGCGGCGCATCCGGAAGCACTGCGCCATCGCGGCGTTCGCAGACATCGACGAGCTGGACGAGTCGGTCACCGTGCAGACGGTGCTCGCCGAGCAGCGCCGGTGGCTCGCACCGTGGTACTCGCCGGTGCCGATCCAGGCCGGGCGGACGGAGCTGATCGAGGTGTTCGGCGAGGCCCACGTGCCGTCGCCCACGACGCGCATCGTCGAGCTGACCGACCTCGACCTGTTCCTGCTGCGGATCACGCTGGCACTGCTGTCCGACCGCCCGATCCTCGTGGTCGGCGACCTCGAGCAGGTGCGGGACAACCCCGGCCGCGAGATCGCCGCCAGGCGCCTGGGGGCGGTCGCGCGCCGCTTCACCGTGGTCGTCGGCGTCACCAACCCGCTCGGTGACGACGCCCCCGACCACGTCCTGCACGACCGACGCAACCTGACCGGGAGGGACTGACCATGCTTGCTGGACTCGCATTCGGTTCGGAGATCAAGCGTTTCGGCCGGAGCCGCATGACACGCGCGGCGATCGTCGTGCTGATGCTGCTGCCGCTGGTGTACGGCGCCCTGTACCTGTGGGCGTTCTGGAACCCCTTCGGGAACGTGAACAAGATGCCCGTGGCGCTCGTGAACGCGGACCGCGGCACCGTCGTCGCCGGCCAGCAGATCGACGCCGGCGCCGAGGTCGCCAAGAGCCTCACCGCAGACGGGAGCCTGGACTGGCACGTGGTCGACGAGTCAGCGGCGCGCAGCGGCGTGAAGGACGGCAAGTACTACTTCATGGTGGAGCTGCCGCCGAACTTCAGCGAGGCCATCGCGTCGCCGCTGACCGGTAAGCCGCAGAAGGCCGACCTGATCGCGATGTACAACGACGCCAACAACTACATCTCGTCGACCATCGGGCAGACGGCGGTCGGCCAGATCCTCAACGCGGTGTCGACCCGGATCTCCGGACAGGCGGTCAATCAGGTTCTGTCCGTGGTGATCTCGGCAGGGTCGGGGATCAAGCAGGCGGCCGACGGTGCCAAGCAGCTCGCCGACGGTGCGACCCAGCTCGACACGGGCATCGGGCAGGCCGACGACGGTGCCGGGCAGCTCGCGTCCGGCCTGGACACCGCCCGGTCGGGTTCCGCGCAGCTCGCGAGCGGCGCGAAGCAGCTCTCCGACGGCATCGACCAGGCCACCGATCCGCTGCTGGCGGTGACCAAGGCGCTCTCGCTACTGGGCGGCAACACCGCGCAGCTGCAGCAGGGCGCGACGGCGATCGCGGCGGCGGCCGACCAGATGGGCGCGCTCTCGACCGCGCAGGACACCACGGCCACCGTGTTGGCGTCCGTGATCCGGCAGCTGACCGCGAGCCGGGACCCCGTGGCCCGGGGCGCCGCAGCGAGCCTCAGCCGGCTGCAGGGGCAGCTGGCTCAGCACAGCTTCACACCGGCGCTCCGCCAGCAGATCGCGGCCGCGCAGACGGGCGCGATCGCCCTCACCTCGGCGCTGCGCACGCCCGGCAGCCCACTGCAGACCGCGCTCGACCAGGCGGCCGCCACCGGCACGCAGCTGACGGGCAAGCTGAACCAGCTGCGGGACGGCGCACACCAGTTGGCCGCCGGCAACGCGCAGCTCGCCAGCGGGATCGTCCAGCTCGACAACGGCGCGAAGCAGCTGAAATCCGGTACCGCGCAGCTCGAGGCGGGCTCCACGAAGCTCGCGGCGGGCAACACCGAGCTGGCCACCAAGCTGGCCGACGGCGCCAAGGCCGTGCCGAACTGGTCGCCCCAGCAGAAGGACGCCATCGCCGACACGATCGGCGGGCCGGTGTCGCTGAAGGCGACGCACGAGAACGCCGCCGGCAACTTCGGTACCGGCATGGCGCCGTTCTTCCTGACACTGGCTCTGTTCTTCGGCGCGCTGGTGCTGTGGATGGTGCTGCGTCCGTTGCAGACCCGACCGATCGCCGCGGAGGTGCTGGCGATCCGCGTGGTGCTGGCGAGCTACCTCCCCGCGGCCGCCATCGCCGTCCTCCAGGCAGTGATCCTGTACTGCGTGGTCCGGTTCGCCCTCGGGCTGACGCCGCAACACCCCGGATGGATGCTCGCCTTCATGGTGCTGGTGTCACTGACGTTCGTCGCTGCCACCCAGGCGATCAACGCGTTGGTCGGCCCCGCGGTGGGCCGCGTGCTGATCATGGCGCTGCTGATGCTGCAGTTGGTCAGCTCCGGCGGCATGTATCCCGTGGAGACCACGTCGAAACCGTTCCAGGTGCTGCACCACTACGACCCGATGACATACGGCGTCAACGGTCTGCGGCAGCTGGTGCTGGGCGGCATCGACTACCGACTGTGGCAGGCGGTGATCGTACTGTTCGGGATTTGGGCGCTGGCGCTGGCGATCTCGTGCCTGTCCGCGCGCCGGAACCGGCTGTGGAACCTCACCCGGCTGCTACCGGCGATCAAGATCTGACGGCGGTCACGCTCGCCGTGACCACCGTGCCGGCACGTCGTGCCGGCTCCGCGGGAGGCGGAACCCGACGATGGCCAGCCAGATCAGGCCGACGAATCGCGCGATCGGCAACAGCGCGTCGAAGCCGCTCCAGACGAGCGCAAGGAACGACACCTCACCGATCACGGCCAGTACGAGACCGCTCCAGGCCAGCCACCGCGGCACGAGCCGCAGGATGATGCTCGGCACCGCGATGCCGGCGATCAGTAGACCGAGTCCACCGACCATGCCGACACCGCCCAGCGCGAAGCCGATGTCCGTCATCAGGTGATCCACGACCACTGGTAGGGCGTCGGCCCGGCTCTGCGCCCACGAGACCAGGCCGGATGCGGCACCGAGGATCGATGCCGTCATGCCGCCGAAGAAGCTGATGTTCGGGCCTGGCACTCGAATCCCCAGGCGCAGCAGGCGCGCGTACATCGTGGCGGCGTAGATGCCCAACGGCACCGAGGCGGCGAACACGAACACGCCCTGCCAGCGGTCCGAGTCGTTCGCATGAGCGATCACCGAAGCGATGGTCGCGGCCAGGGTGATGAGGGCGAGGACGCCGGCCGGTGGCCCGTCGGGGCGGCGACGGGAGCGGACGGACGCCTGGATATCATTCATGGAATTGATTATTCATACTATGAATGATTACGTCAATGCATTAGCCTGAGGGTATGCAGCCCCAGAAGCGCCCGGCCCGTATCGGCTTCCTGCTGGCCCAACTCGGGGCCCATGCCGCCGATCTCTTCACCGAACAACTGAGGGAGATCGGGATCACGTCTTCCGAAGCCGGGGTGATCCGGATCCTGGCCCGTACGCCCGGGATGACCCAGCGGGAACTGGCCACCAAGTCGGGCGCGACGCAGAGCCGGGTGGTGGTACTGATCGACGGCCTGGAGCGCAAGGGGTTGGCGTTGCGGACCCGCAGTGAGACCGACCGGCGGATTCAACACCTCGACCTCACGGACGCCGGGCGAGCACTACTCCCCTCGCTGCGTCGTGCCGCCGAGGCACAGGAAGCCGCGCTCACCGACCGCCTCACCCCTGAGCAGAAGAACGACCTGTATGAGTTGCTGTCCGCCCTGTCCGGTGGCCTAGACCTCGATCGAGACGTCCATCCGGGATACCGCGACAACTCGCGTGACTGAGAACGGCACCCGGCGCCGCACCGTCGAGCCGCCCCGACCGAGGGCTATCGTTCTCGTCGTGAGCACGGCCGCCTTCGCGCACCAGCACTCGCGCCTATCGGAGGCACGGCTACGGGGCGACGGGTCGTCCCGTGTCGACACACTCACCGGCATGCGGGCGGTGGCCGCGTTGGCGGTATGCGTGAACCACGCCGCGTTCTGGGCGGGCGGCTTCACCGCGGACTGGCGGGGCTCCGCATTCGCGCGGCTCGAGGTCGCGGTGCCGTTCTTCTTCGTGCTCTCGGGTTTCCTGCTGTTCCGCCCGTGGGTCACCACAGCGCGCAGCGCGGGGCCGGCACAGGCGGGCGGGCCGGCACCGTCGGTGCGTCGGTACCTGACCCACCGCGCCTGGCGGGTGCTCCCCGCGTACTGGACGGTGATCACCGTCGTCTACCTGATCTACACGGTGCGCGTCGACCTGAACAGCTCGGGCCGCGGCTACGGCGGCTATCTGCGCCACATGCTGTTCATCCAGGTGTACGGGCCCGGGCACGTCAAGGACGGCCTGACGCAGACGTGGAGCATGTGCGTGGAGGTGGTCTTCTATCTCGCGCTGCCGCTGTTCGGCTGGTTGCTGCTCCGGCTGTGCCGCACCGGCTTCCGAGTGTGGCGGGCGCTGGGGATGCTGGCGGTGGTCGGCGCCTGCTCGCTCGGCTGGGTCGCCTTCACGTGCGGCACCGACGTGCTGAACCAGACCGCGCGGGTGTGGCCGCCCACCTACGCGGTGTGCCTCGCGGCGGGGATGGCGCTCGCGCTGGTGCCCGCCGGCAGGCGGATCCCGACGGTGGCCGTGTGGGGCTGCGTCGCGACCGCCGCGGCGATCTACGCGCTACTGCTGACCCGACTGGTGGGGCCGATCGACCTGGCCCGGCCGACGGCGGTGCAGGGCGCGGCGAAGCTGGGACTGGAGGCCGCATTCGGTGCGGCGGTGGTGGCCGCCGCCGCGTTCTCCTCCGGGCGGGGCGTCGCGTCGCGGCTGCTGGCCGTGCGGCCGATGGTGTGGCTGGGCGACATCAGCTACGAGTACTACATGATCCATGTGATGGCACTGGACATCGTGGTGCGCAACATCTTCCATTGGCACCTGTTCTCCGGGAACACCGTGGCGATCGTCGTGGTCACGTCGGCGATCACGGTGCCGCTGTCGTGGGCGCTGCACCGGTCGGTGCTGTGGCTGCGAGCGAATATGCGGCGGCACACCGCCTGAAGCGACCGCGCCGCGACCCGATTCCTCGGGCCGCGGCGTGGTCACGAAAGGTGCTGCTACCCCTCGATGATGGCGGTGATCCCCTGGCCGCCGGCGGCACAGATGGAGATCAGCGCGCGGCCGCCCCCGTTCTCGTGGATCTGCTTCGCGACGGAGGCCACGATGCGCCCGCCGGTCGCCGCGAACGGGTGGCCCGCGGCGAGCGACGAACCGTTCACGTTGAGCTTGCTGCGGTCGATCGAGCCCAGCGGCTTGTCCAGCCCCAGGCGCACGCGGCAGTACTCCTCGGACTCCCATGCCTGCAGGGTCGCCAGCACCACCGACGCGAAGGCCTCGTGGATCTCGTAGAAGTCGAAGTCCTGCAGCGTCAGGCCGTTGCGCGCCAACAGCTTCGGCACCGCGTAGGTGGGCGCCATGAGCAGCCCGTCGGGACCGTTCACATAGTCGACCGCGGCGTACTCGACGTCGGTCAGGTGCGCGAGCACCGGGATGCCCTTGGCGGCGGCCCACTCGTCGGAGGACAGCAGCACCGTCGACGCACCGTCGGTGAGCGGCGTGGAGTTGCCCGCCGTCATCGTGGCGTCCCCGAGTGAGACACCGAAGACCGGATTCAGCGTGGCCAGCTTCTCGACGGTGGAGCCCGGCCGCAGGTTGTCGTCGCGGGTGAGCCCGAGGTACGGCGTGATGAGGTCGTCGAAGAAGCCGCGGTCGTAGGCCTTGGCCATGTTGACGTGCGACAGGTAGGCGAGCTCGTCCTGCTCGGCGCGGCTGACGCCGAACTCCTTGGCCGTGATGGCCGCGTGCTCGCCCATCGACATGCCGGTGCGTGGCTCTCCGTTACGCGGGATGTCGATGCCCAGGTTGGCGGGGAGCTTGCCGAGCAGCTTGACCCGGTCGAACGGGGTCTTGGCCCGGTTGACCTCGAGCAACACCTTGCGCATGCCCTCGGACACGCCGATGGGCGCGTCGGAGGTGGTGTCGACGCCGCCGCCCACGGCCACGTCGTAACGGCCCAGCCAGATGCCCTCGGCCGCGGCGTTGATCGCCTGCAGGCCGGTCGCGCAAGCCTGCTGCACGTCGAACGCCGGAGTGTAGGGGCTGAGCGGGCTGCCGAGCACGCTCTCACGGATCAGGTTGAAGTCGCGGCTGTGCTTGAGCACCGCACCACCGACGACGGTGCCGAGCTGCTCGCCCTGGAGGTTGAATCGGCTGACGAGGCCGCCCAGGGCGGCGGTGAACATATCCTGGTTGGAGGCCTTGGCGTACGCCCGGTCTGATCGGGCGAACGGAATCCGGTTGCCGCCCAGGATCGCGACGGGCCGAGTGGTGGTGTTGACCACGGAGCATCTCCCATGTGAGTCGGTCACTGCTACTACCGAGTATTCTTACTCTGGAGTAAGTTGCTTTGTCGATAGTGTATCTCCAACGCCACACGGATGAGGAAACCCCACATGGCAGACGCACCCAGCACGGACTTCTACGCGAGCTTCGTGAAGTCGGGCCCCGGTTCGTTCCTGGCGAGCCGTCTCGGCCTCCCGCAGCCCCCCACCCTCCGCCGCTATCAGGCAGGCAAGCCGCCGCTCGCCGGCCCCGTCCTGCTCAGCGGCACCGGACGCCTCGTCGAGCCCGTCCGTGAGCTGTTGGCCGGCTACGACCTCGTGGTCAACAACGCCGGCGGCAAGAACGCGGAGAAGCTCGGCGGCGCCGTCTTCGACGCCACCGGCATCACCTCGATCGACCAGCTGGTGGGCCTGTTCGAGTTCTTCTCCCCGCAACTGCGCTCGCTGGCGAACAGCGCCCGCCTGGTCGTGCTGGGCACCACGCCGGAGCTGATCTCCGATCCCGCCGAGCACATCGCGCAGCGCTCGCTGGAGGGCTTCACCCGCTCCGTCGCCAAGGAGCTCCGCAACGGCGCGACCGCCCAACTGGTGTACGTGCACCCCGAGGCCCCCACCGGCGTCTCCGGCCTCGGCTCCACGCTGCGCTTCCTGCTGTCGGGCAAGTCGGCCTACGTGGACGGCCAGGTGATCCGGGTGTCCGACAAGGAGGCGCCCGCGCCCGCCGACTGGGACAAGCCCCTCGCCGGCAAGATCGCCCTGGTGACCGGAGCCGCCCGAGGCATCGGAGCCACCATCGCCGAGGTGCTCGCGCGCGACGGTGCCCACGTGATCGTCGCCGACATCCCCGCTGCGGGCGAGGCCCTGTCCGCCGTGGCCAACAAGGTGTCGGGTACCGCGCTCCCGCTGGACGTCACCGCCGACGATGCCGGCCGCAAGGTCGCCGAGCACGTCAAGGCCCGGTACAACGGTCTGGACATCATCGTCAACAACGCCGGCATCACCCGGGACAAGCTGCTCGCCAACATGGACGAGGGTAGGTGGAACGCCGTGGTGGCGGTGAACCTGAAGGCGCCCATCCGGCTCGTCGACTCGCTGCTCGAGGAGGACGCGCTGCGCTCCGGCGGCGCCGTGGTGGACGTGTCGTCGATCGCGGGCATCGCGGGCAACCGCGGCCAGACCAACTACGGCACCACCAAAGCCGGCGTCATCGGCATCGTGGACGCCTACAAGTCGATCCTCGCCGCCAAGGGCATCACCATCAATGCCGTGGCGCCCGGCTTCATCGAGACGGCGATGACCGCCGCTATCCCGCTCGCCACCCGCCAGGCCGGCCGCCTGATGAACTCGCTCCAGCAAGGCGGACAGACGATCGACGTGGCCGAGACCGTGTCGTACTTCGCGGCACCGTCGTCGGCGGCCGTGACGGGCAATGTGGTCCGCGTGTGCGGGCAGAGCCTGCTGGGGGCCTGAGATGGGCGAGAACGTGACCATTCTGTCGGGGCCGCCGTCCAGCCTCGGCATCATGGCGCGCGGGCTGCGCGGCATCCTGCCGATCGTGGGCAAGAAGGGCCGGCTCACCCCGGAGACCGAACTGCCCACGCGCAGCGTCGGTCTCGACGTGGTGGTGGACGCGGACCGGGTGACCGAGTACTGCGAAGTCACCGGGCTGCGCAACAGCGGCGGAGTGCCGATCATGTACCTCTACGTACTGTCGTTCCCGCTCATCATGGAGTTGTTCCTGGCCGACGACTTCCCCGCCGCCGCAGTGGGTTCCGTGCACGTCGAGAACACGATCACGCGTCGTCGCGCGGTGCGGATCGGCGAGCGGCTGACGCTGCGCACGTCGGTCGGCAACCTGCGGGAACACCGCAAGGGCATGCTGATCGACTTCGTCACCGAGTTCACCGACGAGGCAGGCGGATCCGTGGCCTCCGAGGTCTCGACGATGCTGATCCAGCAGCGCACGTCGCTGTCCGACGAGCCCGCGCCGGAGCCGGCCAAGCAGGTCAAGCCCGGCCCGCCGGACGCGTACCTGTCAGTCGACGGAGGCCTGATCCGCCGGTACGCCGCGGTGGGCGGTGACCGCAACCCGATCCACATGTCCCCGTTGGGCGGCAAGGCATTCGGCTTCCCGTCGTCGATCGCGCACGGCGCGTGGACGGCCGCCGCGATCCTGCGCCTGCTCGAGGGCAGAATTCCGGACGCCGCGACGTATCACGTGCGGTTCGGCAAGCCGGTGGTGCTCCCGTCGCGGATCGCCTTGTACAGCAAGAAGATCGACGGCGGCTGGGAGATCGTCGCGCGGGACCGGAAGAAGGGTTACCCGCACGTCACCGGCACCGTCGTCGCTCTGTAGGAGGACCGACTACGAAGCCCGCGAGGTGTGTCCTCGCGGGCTTCGTAGTCGATCAGCCGCGGATCGTGGTGGTCGACATCCCACGCCGCGCCGGCTTCGTCGTGAGAGCCCGCACCGCGTCCGTGATATCGCTGCTGGCCTCGGCGAGTCCAGCGAGTCCGCCGTCGACCAGGGCGGCCGACATGCGCTCGTGTTCCGCGACTCCGCGCCGAGTGGGAAACACCAGGACCCGTCGACGATCGAGATCGTCGACCTTGCGAAACACCAGATTGTCGGCGATCAGCGCGTCGATCAGCCGGGTCAGGCTGGCGCCGTTCAGGACGGTCGCTTCAGCCAACTGGGACATCGCGAGACCGGATTCACCGACGATCGCGTCGAGGACGTGCCATCGCCCTACGCCCTGATCCCCGAGGCAGGTGACGATCGCAGCATCCAGGTCGTGCGACGCTCGTCGAAGCACTCGAGCCAAGTCCGACAGCTTCCCCAACTCGGTGCTACGGTCCACATCGAGAGACTATACAGCGCCGTATGGGAAAATTTCGGATGAAAGAATACCCGTGGAGCCGTCGCACACCTCCCGCCACCGCCGCGACACCGTCGAAATCGCTCTCGTGGTCCCGCTCAGCGGTCCCGCCGGCATGTTCGGCCCCTCCTGTGAGGCGTGCGGGCAGCTGGCGGTCGACGATCTGAACGCTGCCGGCGGGATTCTCGGCCGGCGGGTGCGGTTACATCCCATCGACGCGGGATCCGAATTGCCCAGGCTCGCCGCACGAATCGACTACCTGGTGGCCAGCGGCCGGATCGACGGAGTGGTCGGGTGGCACCTGTCGAACGCGCGGCGGGCCATCACCCCGGTGACGGCCGGGCGGGTGCCGTACGTCTACACCACCTTCTACGAGGGTGGCGAGCGGTCCGACGGGGTCTACATGGTGGGTGAGACGCCGGAACAGCAGCTCTTTCCGGCGATCCGGTGGCTGCGCGACGAATTGGGACTGACCCGGTGGTTCATCGTGGGGAACGACTACGTGTGGCCGCGCGAGACCGCACGCGCGGTGCGCGACTGCGCCGCGGACTGCGGGATCGATGTGGCGGGCGAGGCGTTCCTTCCGCTCGCCGGGCGGGACTTCGGTCCGGCGATCGCGGCGATCCGCGGGTCGTCGGCGCGTGGCGTGCTGTTACTGCTGGTAGGCGCCGACTGCGCCGCGTTCAACGTCGCGTTCGCCGATGCCGGATTGGACGAGTCCCGCATCCGGCTGTCGATGATGGTCGGGGAGGACGTGCTCTACGCGGGCGGCGCGGCGAGCGCACGCGGCCTCTACACTGCGAGCGGATACTTCGAGCAACTCGTGTCCGAGGAGAGCATGTCGTTCGGGGTGCGGTATGCCGATGCACTCGGGGTCGCCGCCCCGGCGCTGACCAACATCGGCGAGTCCTGTTACGAAGGCCTGCTGCTGTTCGCGTCGCTGGTCGAAGCCGCCCGCAGCCTCGATGTACGGGCGATCGAGCGCACCGCGGGCCGAGTGGGCTACCACGGGCCGCGCGGTGCGGTCCACGTTCAGGGGACACACACCACGCAGCCCGTCTACCTCGCCAGCGCCGAGGAACTCGACTTCGTCATCCGCACCGAACTGTCGCCATGAGCGGCGGCGTCATTCCACCGGCGCCGTCTCGCGCAGTCCCAGTTTGAGCGCGCTCACGGTGTCGCGGTATGCCGCCGACTGGCACTCCTCGTGACACGACTTCGTCAGCGTGCAGGTGAGCGAGGAGATCGGACCGCCGTGGAAGGGGCAGTCGTGCACCATGTCTGGCAACTCGTACCGATTGCCGTCGACCACGTCGAGCAGCGTCTGGCCCGCCCATAGCGGCTCCTTCTCGATCTCCTCGCGCAGCGGGTTCGGCCGCGCCAGGTAGTACTTGCCCTTCGTCACGATCGCGATGATCGGCGTGAGGACTACGGCGATGCCGAGCGCCAGGTAGGGAGACCACGCCTGCAACATCGGACCGAACGCCCCGAAGTAGGCGATGACCGATGCGACGGACCCGGCGAGCATGGACAGGAATCCGACCGGATTGATCGGATACAGGTACGCCCGCTTGAACTCGATGTAGGGCGGGCTGATCTTCAGGATCCCCTTGTTGATCACCAGGTCGGCCACGATGGCACCGACCCAGGCGATGGCGACGTTGGAGTAGAACCCGAGGATGGTGTTCAGCACCGCGAACATGTTGCCGAGCATGAGGGCGAGGGCGATCGCGATGTGCAGGCCCAACCAGACGACGCGCCCCGGGTGGATGTGCAACACCCTGCTGAAGAAGTTCGACCACGACAGTGAACCGGAGTAGGCGTTCGTCACGTTGATCTTCACCTGGGAGAGCAGCACCATGATCGTGGCCACCGTGAGTGCGGCCGCGTGGCTGTGCAGAACGGAGCCGTAGCCGCCGAGGAATTGTTCGATCGGTTCGGTGGCCCGAGTGAACCCGACCTGGCCGGCCACGTAGAAGGCCAGGAACGCACCACAGAGCTGCTTCGCCGCGCCGAGGATCACCCAGCCCGGCCCCGCCGCAAGGACCGCACCCCACCAGCGCAGCGGCGAGGTCTCCGACTTCTCCGGCATGAACCGCAGGTAATCCACCTGCTCCCCGATCTGTGCGATGAGCGACAGTGCGACGCCGGCACCGGAACCCACGGCGATGGCACTCACCCGGGCCGTTCCGCCGCTTCCGGACCACGACAGGAACTTCTCGAACGCCCCGGGATCGGTCGAAGCGATCATCACGAGCGGAGTCGCGAACAGGATCAACCACAGCGGCTGCGTCCACACCTGGAATCTGGCCAGCGCCGACATCCCGAACAGGACGAGCGGGATGATGATCAGCGACCCGATCACGTACCCCAGCGGCAGCGGTATATGGAACGCCAGCTTCATCGCCTGCGCCATGATCGACCCCTCGAGCGCGAAGAAGATGAAGCAGAAGCTGGCGTAGATCAGGCTGGTGAGGGTGGACCCGAAGTAGCCGAAGCCCGCGCCGCGCGTCAGCAGGTCCATGTCGAGGTTGTACTTGGCCGCGTAGTAGGCGATCGGGATGCCGGTGAGGAAGATCGTCACCGCGGCGACCAGGATCGCGATCACCGCGCTGGCGGCACCGTGACTCACGGCGACGGAGGCGCCGATCGAGTAGTCGGCGAGATAGGCGATGCCGCCGAGGGCGGCTACCGCGCAGGCCATGGGGCTCCAGCGGCGAAACGCCTTGGGCGCGTACCGCAACGAATAGTCCTCGATGTTGTCGCGGGCGGCCCAGTCCTGGAAGCGGGCCCACCTGCGGTCGGCGGTTGCCGGTGAATCAGCACTCATGATTGCGACCTCGTTAGCTCGGGCTGATGTGGCCGCGCCCCGGCTGCGGACGCGGTGCTTCGGACTCTAGGTGAGTTACTTCCACATGGATCTATTCCGAACGGTGATTTAACATGGCGGAGACATATCACCTTCTGCGATACCGCGATTTGACGCGATCGACACTTCGCCAAGCCTGAGTCGCCCTATATTGCAGTCATCCGAACTACATCCATCTGAAACTTATGAGAGCCGGTAATGCCTACCTACCTGTTCCGATGCCCCCGGTGCGGCGCCTTCGAGCGGGCCTATCCGATGGCCGACGTTCCGGCGCGCGCACCCTGTCCAGCCTGCCCAGGGGTCGGCCTGCGCCGGCCGACCTCCCCCGCGTTGATCGCCCCGGGATCGGCCGTAGTCCGGCTGATCGACGCGACCGAGCGAACCGCACATGAGCCGGACGTGGTGGGCGCGCCGCCGCGACCGACCACCACGGCAGCAGCCGGTCCGCACCGACGCCCCGCGATCACTCGAAACCCATTGCACCACAAGCTTCCCCGACCCTGAACACGAAAGGACCACTGCGATGCCCGAGCTGCTGTTCCCCCTCGATTCCAGCAAGAAGTTCACTGAGCAGGAACTCGTCGGACACAACCGCTGGCACCCCGACATTCCGGCGGTGGTCACGGTCAAACCCGGTGACGAGTTCCGCGTGGACGTCCGGGAATGGTTCGACGGCGCCATCCACAACGACGACAGCGCCGATGACGTCCTCAACGCTCCGCTCAGCACGGTCCACTGCCTGTCCGGGCCCTTCGCGGTAGAGGGTGCGCAGCCCGGCGATCTGTTGATCGTCGACATCCTCGACATCGGGCCGATCCCGCAGGAGGACGCCGGCCCGCTCGCCGGCCAGGGGTGGGGGTACACCGGAATCTTCTCCACCGACAACGGGGGCGGCTTCCTCACCGAGCAGTTCCCCGACGCGTACAAGGCGATCTGGGACTTCTCCGGGCATACCGCCACGTCGCGACACGTCCCCGGCGTCGCGTTCACCGGGATCACCCACCCCGGACTGATGGGCACGGCACCGTCCGCCGAACTACTCGCGCGATGGAACTCGCGCGAGGGCGCCCTGATCGCCACCGACCCGCACCGGGTACCACCGCTGGCTCTGCCGCCGCTGCCGCAGGACGCGGTTCTCGGCTCGCTGACCGGCGCCGCCTTCACCCGCGCCGCCGCCGAGGCCGCGCGGACCGCGCCGCCGCGCGAGAACGGCGGAAACCAGGACATCAAGAACCTCACCCGCGGCAGCCGCGTCTTCTACCCCGTGTTCGTGCCGGGCGCGAACCTGTCGGTCGGCGACCTGCACTTCTCCCAGGGCGACGGTGAGATCACCTTCTGTGGCGCCATCGAGATGGGCGGCTTCATCGATCTGCGCGTCGACCTGATCAAAGACGGTATGAGTCGATACGGGGTCACGGAGAACGCCATCTTCATGCCCGGCAACGAGGGCCCCGACTACTCGGAGTATCTCGCCTTCTCGGGTACGTCCGTCACGTTGGACGGTGAGCAGCGCTACCTCGACTCGCAGCTCGCATTCCAACGCGCCTGCCTGCACGCCATCGACTACCTGGAGAAGTTCGGGTACAGCCGCGAGCAGGCCTACCTCCTGATCGGCGCAGCACCCATCGAGGGACGCTTCTCCGGAGTAGTGGACATCCCCAATTCGTGTGCAACCGTGTATATTCCGACAGCGATCTTCGATTTCCCGGTGGTTCCGTCGGCATCCGGACCGACGCGAATCGACCCCGGCAGAGGGGCCGCGCACTCCGCTCGCTGAGAACCCGGCATCCGCGGCGGCCGACTCGAACTCACCCCTTGGTGTCCGAGCGCTCGCCGCGGATGCCGCCCCAGATGAACGACCACATGATGTCCACGGCGCGGCTCAGCTCGACCATGCCGCTCGCCAGCCGGTCGGCGATCGCCTCGCCGGAGCCGACCAGCGCGACCGCGTACATCTCGAAGTCGGTGTCGGGCGGCGCATGCTTCGACGCCTCCTTGAGCAGCACGGCCGTCATGTCGACGACCCGCTCGCGGTTCGCGTGCGCGAGCGACGCGAACGCCGCCTGCCCGGTCGCCTCCCGGTACATCACGCGCCACGCGTCGCGGTTGGTGTCGACGTAAGCGAGGAAGCCCGCGATCACCGCGCGCAGCCGCTGCGACGCGGGCAGCGACGGGCTGGCGTCCACCTCGATCGCCTGCATGAACCGGCTCGCCTCCCGGCCGACGCATGCGGCGAACAGTTCGTCCTTGGAGCCGTAGTACAGGTACAGCATCGGCTTGCTGATATCCGCCTCGCGCGCCACAGCATCCATCGAGGTCTCATAGAAACCGTTGCGGGAGAACACCTTCACTGCGGCGTCCAGCATCTGCTGCTCACGCACCGCACGGGGAAGACGCTTCGTGCCACCGGCCAACCTGATGCCTCCCAACTGCTTCCCCAGAGTCTACGACACAACCCTACCGGCCGGTAAGTTAAACCCCGAACCGGTTCAGCAGTGCACGGCGTGCTTGGCCCGCGCGATCCGCAGCACGGACTCGTCGACGGCGTCGAGCGACAGCTGGTGCGTCTTCAGCGCTGCCTGCAGGGTGTCGAGCGTCTCCTCGATATGGTCCGTGGTGATCCACAACGCCATGTCGGCGCCGGCCTCGATCGCTTTGGCGGCGGCCTGCGGCACCGGGTACGTGTCGCTGATCGCGCCCATCCCGGACAGGTCGTCGGTGATGATCACGCCGGTGTGCGCCGGGGCGCCGTATCCGGCACCGTCGCGCAGCAACGTCATCGCGGCCGGGCTGAGGCTGGCCGGCAGCCCGCCCGTGAGGCCGGGCACGTCGAGGTGGCCCACCATCACGCCCGCGTCCTCGCCGGCGATCGCACGGAACGGCACCAGGTCGTCCGTCTTCATCTGGGCCAGCGGCGGCGTGGTCACCGCGCCCACATGCGAGTCACCCGACCCGTGGCCGTGCCCCGGGAAGTGCTTGTACACCGGATAGACGCCGGCCTCGCGCAGCCCCTCGGCGAAGGCCTTCGCGTACTTCACGACGGTGGCCGGGTCGTTCGAGAACGACCGGTCGCCGATGACGGCGTCGGCCGCCTCGTCGCTGACGTCGGCGTCCGGCGCGAGGTCGACCGTGATGCCCATCCCGGCCATCAGGGTGCCCACACGCTTCCCCTCCGCCTCGACCTGCGGCACCGTCATCGTCTGCGCCATGCTGCGGGCCGACTTCAGGTCCGCACCCGGGACCCGCGACACCCGGCCGCCCTCCTCGTCGACCGACACCATGACCGGCACCCGGCCCAGCTTCGAGATGCCGTCGATCGTGGACTTGGAGAAGATCGACTCGTCGGTCCAGCTGCCGATGAAGATGCCGCCCACGCCGTACCTGCGCACGGCGGCGCGCGCATCGGCGGGACCGGTGACGCCCACCATGAGCAGTTGCGCCAGGCGCCTGCGCACGGGCAGCGCACGCACGAACGCCGCCTCGGCCGCGCAGGTGGCGCCCGCGATCGGCGCGAGCGGCCTGGACGCCGGCGACGCCGAGGTGGACGGCCGGGCCGAACTCGACGCGTCCGCACCCGGCAACGCCGACGGCGCCGAGACCTGCGACCCGCTCCCGCACGCCGAGATGGCCACGCAGGCGGCGAGGGCCGCGGCGGCAGCGGCCTTCCGAGTCACACGGGGAATCCGAGTCGCGCGAAGGATCGGCGTCACACGGGTCATAGGCACGGCGTCCAGTGTCGCAGACGGTGTGCGCGGCCGATCCGCGCGTTCGATCGGTTCGGTCATTTCACGACTATTCGCACGCCCGCGGCCCCGCCCTCGGCCCGCGGCGTAGCGTGCGCCCGTGAGCATCGCAATACCCCTGTCCGCGTGGGCGACCTGGCGGATCGACGCGCTCGGCATCGCCGCGGTGGTCGCCGCGCTCCTCTATCTCTGGGCCGCGGGGCGCACCCAGGGTCGGCTGCGGGTCCCCGGAGCGCGGCGCGCGGCATTCGTCGTCGGCTGCGTGGTGCTGGTGGTGATCAGCTGCGGGCCCGTCGGCGAGTACGCGCCCCGCCTGTTCTGGGTGCGTGCCCTACAGATCACCGTGCTGCTCTACCTGGTGCCGTTGGCGCTCACCGCGGGGACACCGGTCACCGTCGTCGCCGGGCTGCTGTCGCCCACGGCGCGGCTGCGCGGGCTGCACGCGCTGCGCGGCCCGATACCACGGATGCTCACCTACCCGGCCGTGACGTCCGGCCTGCTGCTCGTGACGCCCTGGGTGCTGCTGTTCACCGGCTGGAACATCGCGGCGATGACGCACCCCGCCCTGGACCTGCTGACGCGGCTGTTCCTGGTGGCCGCAGGGTTCGGCTACTACTACGCGCGCAGCCAGGCGGATCCGGTGCCGCGCCGCTTCCCGCAGAGCCTGTCGCTGGTGATCACGCTGGTCGAGTCGCTCGCCGACGGGGTCCTGGGGGTCGTGGTGTGGCTGGGCCCGGACATATACGCCGGCTACTACCGGTCGGTGGGGTTCACCGAGCACAGCCAGATGCGCGACTCCCAGATGATCGGCGCGGGCATGCTGTGGCTGCTGGCCGACGTGATCGGGCTGCCGTTCCTGATGATCCTCATGACAGCGCTGCGCCGCGAGGACGCCCGGCGCCAGGCCCGGGTGGACGCCGCGCAGGACGAGGCGGAGATGCGGGCGTCGCTGGGCACGGCACCGTCGGCGCCCGGGTCCGGCGCGCCCGACGGCGGTGCGCTGTGGTGGGAGAACGATCCGCGCTTCGCGGACCGCTTCCACCACTGAACCGATTCCACCGCTGGGCCGATTCCACCGCTGGGCTGATTCGGACACCGGGCGAGCGTTCCGCGGAACGCTCAGGACGCCTTCGCGGCCTTCGCGGTCGCGGTGACCAGCACCTGGTCGAACAGCCGCTGGTCCGGCTCGCCCGTGCTGCCGTTCTGCGTGACCGTCACCGTGTACGGGCCGACGGCCGCCCACGCGGTGAGCATGTGCGCGGCGGTGGTCCGTCCGCCGCTCACGGTGACGGTGTCCTGACGCACCGCGACAACCCGTGACGCCGCCGTCTGTGGCACGGCGACCGGCGTGTACGTGACGCGGGTCGCGCCCACGCCCTGGGCGGTGCGCACCGTCACCGTCACTGTCCGGCACTTGCCCGTGACGTTCTCGCTGACGTTCCCGAAGTCGGCCTTCTGCTTGACCACCGACTCGCTGATCGGTCCGGTGCCGGCCTGTCCCACCACGAGGCCCAGCGCACCGGTGTCGACCTTGCCGCCGAACGCGGACGGCTGCGCGCACCCGGCCGGGCTGAAGGTCGCACCCTCGGCGCGTCCCGACAGCTGGTTGGTGAGCTGCTCGAGCTGCGCGCCGCTGATCGGCAGGATGCGGATGCCGACCGGGAGCTCCGTCCCGGACAGCACGACCGACGCGGCGGGCGCGCCCTTCACGACCGACACCGCCGCCGGCACGAGCGAGTCGCCGGTCTCGACGCACGAGACCGCCTGCGGGGTCGAACTGCACGAGGCGAGCAACGCGGCGGATCCGAGGCACACCGCGGCGAGGCCGCCCCTGGCAGCTCGGCCGGTGTGCGGCGTGGACCTCGGGCGGGCGGTGCGGATGAACATTGGAGACCTCCGGTCGATGCCGAGTACGGCGACGAATCACTGATAACGTACGGCCGTACAGTACCGGCGAAACGGATACGCCCGGCGTAGGATTCAGACAGAGGGCCCAGTGGCCGGTCGAACCGGCCGTGACTGATCCGAGGTGGTCGCAATGACTGGTGTGTCAACGATCGTCATGATCGCGTACGACGGATCCGAGGACTCACGCCGGGCGGTCAAATACGCCGGCAAATTCCTCAACCGCGCCGACGACACCGTCCAGGCGGTGGTGGTCACGGCCTGGGAGTCCACCATCCACCAGGCGTCCCGGGTCTCCGCGATGTCCGGCGTGATGAGTCCGGGCGGCGCCGAGCCCGACTACCACGTCGTCGAGGATGCGCAACACGCGGCGGCCCTGAAGACCAACCGCGGCGGCGTCGAGCTCGCCCGTGCCGTGGGTCTGACGACGACCGGCGAGCTGGTCGAGGTGGCGTCCACCGTGTGGGCCGCGCTCGTCGCCGCCGCGGAGACCGCGAACGCCGACGTGATCGTCACCGGCAGCCGCGGCGAGACCGGCCTCAAGGCGCTGCTGCATTCCTCGACGTCGGAGCATGTGCTCAAGCACTGTAAGCGGCCCGTGCTGATCGTGCCGTCCGGCTGCACCGACATCGTCGAATAGCCCGGGTGTGTATCGTATGGCCTCGTGAAGCGCACCCCGATCATCGCCAGTGGCGTCGCCGCCGTGGCCGGCATCGTCGTCGCGATCGCTGTCACGCTGGTCAGCGGCACCGTCGTGACGCAGTCCAGCCCCACCACCAACCTCTCCTCGTTCGACGCGAAGAACGGGTTCTTGCAGGGCTCGCAGGACTACGGCTCCCGCGACAACACTGGTGCCAACCAGTAGTACCACCCCGCCGGACGATTTCGCGGCCGCGCCGCTTCCCCGCCGGTTCGGCGCCATCGCGTTCGTCGCGATCGCGGCACTGACCTTCCTCACCGCGCCCGGCCGGGTGACCGCGGACACGAAGGTCGACCTCACCGCCAACCCCGTCGGCTTCCTGTCCCGCGCGGCCAACGTCTGGTCCAGCCAGAGCCCCCTCGGGCAGGTCCAGAACCAGGCGTACGGCTACTTCTTCCCGCAGGGCTCGTACTTCGCGGCGCTGCACGTCGCCGGGGTGCCGCCCTGGGTCGCGCAGCGACTGTGGTGGTCGCTCCTGCTGTTCGCCGGCTTCTGGGGCGTGGTCCGCCTCGCCGAAGCCCTGCACACAGGCTCCCGCGGCTCCCGAGTGGTCGCCGCGACCGCGTTCGTGCTCTCTCCCCAGGTCCTGACGACGCTCGGCGCCATCTCCTCGGAGACCGCACCGGTGATGCTCGCGCCCTGGGTACTGCTGCCGGTGGTGCGTGCGCTCGACGGGCCGGGCGCAGCGGGTGGTGGCACAGCGGACGATCGAGCCCGGTCGCTGCGCGTGCTCGCGGCGCAGTCGGCGTGCGCGGTAGCGCTGATGGGCGCGGTGAACGCCGTCGCGACGGGCCTGGCCTGCTGCGTCGCCGCGGTCTGGTGGCTGCTGCGCCTGCCCCTGGGGAGCGGCGTCGACGCCGTCGCTCGGCGCCGCTTCGCGGTGTTCACCGCGTGGTGGGTGCCGTGCACACTGCTTGCGACGCTGTGGTGGATCGTGCCGCTGCTGGTCTTGGGCCGCGTCTCGCCGCCGTTCCTCGACTTCATCGAGTCGTCGCGCGCCACCACCGAGTGGACGTCGCTGCCGGAGGTGCTGCGCGGCACCGACTCGTGGTCGACGTTCATCAGTTCCGAGCGGCAGGCCGGGGCGATGCTCGCGACCACACCCGCGGCTGTGGTGACGACGGGGCTCGTGGCCGCCGCCGGCATCGCGGGACTCGCCATGCGCCGGATGCCGCACCGCGGGACGTGGACGGTGATCCTGCTGCTCGGCCTGGTCGGCATGGGCGCCGGGTACGTCGGCGGCCTCGGTTCGCCGGTCGCGGAGGCGGTGCGGCAGTTCCTCGACGCGGGCGGCGCGCCGCTGCGCAACGTGTACAAGCTCGAGCCGCTGGTGCGGCTGCCGCTGGTGCTGGGCATCGCCCACCTGCTGGCGCGGGCGCGGCTTCCCGGCACCGTCGGGCTGCGGGCGGCGCGCGCGGGGTTCGCGCACCCGGAGCGCAACCGCGTGACGGCCGGCGCCGTCGCGCTGATCGCCGTGGTGCTGCTGTCCGGTGGACTGGCATGGACCGGGCAGCTGGCACCGCGTGGGCCGTATCGCGCCATCCCCGACTACTGGTCGCAGGCGGCGGCATGGCTGGGCGATCACGCCGCCGGCTCCGCGCCCGGGCAGGCCCGCGCCGAGCGCGCGCTCGTGGTGCCGGGCGCGCCGTTCGGGGACCAGATCTGGGGACTCACCCGGGACGAGCCCCTACAGCCGCTGGCGACCACCCCGTGGGCGGTGCGCGACGCGATCCCGCTGACCCCGCCGGGCGCGATCCGCGCGCTCGACTCGGTGCAGCGGCTGCTGGCCGACGGCACCCCCGCGTCGGGCCTCGCGCCGACGCTGCTGCAGCAGGGCATCCGCTACGTGGTGCTGCGGGCCGACCTCGACCCGGACACGTCGCGGTCGGCGCGCCCCGCGCTGGCCCGCTACGCCCTCGAGCACTCCCCCGGGCTCACGCCGGTGGCCACGTTCGGCCCGGCGACCGCCCCGCGGACCGTCAAGGGCGTGGTCCTGGACTCCGGCCTGCGGGCCCCGATGCCCGCGATCACGATCTACCGGGTCGCCGCCGCCGGCGAGCCGGGCCCCGGGCCGTATCTCGCCGACCTCGCCGCGATGCCCCGCGTCGCGGGCGGACCGGAGGCGCTGCTCGGCCTGCAGGACGTCGCGACCGGGGCCGGCCGGGCGCCCCTCGGGCCCGCGCTGCTGACCGGCGACGCCGCGGCGGCGGGACTGCCGAGCAGTCCCGAGATCGTCACGGACACGCCAAAACTCCGCGAGACCGACTTCGGCCGGGTCGACGACCACAGCTCCGCGATCCGAGCCCCGGGCGAGCAGCGCCGCACGCTCAACCGCGCCGCCGACTACCCCGTCCCAGGCGCGGCACCCGTCGTCGGCAGGTGGGTGGGTGGGTGGGTCACCGCGTCCTCATCGGCCTCCGACGCGACGCAGCTCGGCGCGGTGCTGCCCGGCTCCGGACCGGCCGCGGCGGTCGACGGCGACCCCGACACCAGCTGGGTGTCGGGGGGACTCGACCACGCCGTGGGGCAGTGGCTGCAGCTGAACTTCGACCGACCCCGTCCAGGACTGGCGGTGACCGTGACCGTCGGGCGGGCACTGGGACCCGCCGTGACGCGGCTGCTGCTCACCACCGAGGCCGGCTCCGTGTACTCCGACCCGGTCCAGGTCGGCCGACCGCTCACGATCACGGCTCCGTCGGCGCCGACCCGGTGGGTGCGGATCACCGCAGCCGACACCGCCGACCACTCGTGGGGCGACCAGTTCGCGCTGTCGGAGGTCGCCGTGGTGGACACCGCGACCGGCCGGCCGATCGACGTCCGGCACGAGGTGGTGGTACCGCGGCCGGCCGCGCCCGTGGCGGCGTGGGTGTTCGGGCAGGACTCGGTGGGACGGACCGGGTGCGTGCCCACGCCCGCCGGTGCGGGCTCGGCGCAGGTCGACGGTCCCGTGCAGTGCGCCGACATCGCCCTGGGCACCGAGGAGCCCGGCGTGTTCACCCGCGACGTCACGGCGCCCGCGGCGCAGGACCTCACGCCCACGCTGACCCTGCGTCCCCGCCCCGGACAGGCGCTCAGCACGCTGCTGAGCGACCCGACGCACATCTCCTCGACGGCCGACTCGTCGGCGTCCGACAGCCGCGGGAACGGGTACGCCGCCACCGACGGCGACCCGGACACCAGCTGGACCGCCGTGCAGTCCTCGACCGATGCCGCAGCACCCAAGCCCGTACTGCACGTGCGCCTGCCGTCGGCGCAGCTGATCGCCGGGCTACGACTGCGGCTGCCGCTCGGACAGGCGCCCGCCCACCCCACGCTGATCGGCGTCGATCTGGGCACCGGACGTCAGGTGCGCAGGGTGACGAGCGGCGAGATCACGCTCGATCCCGCCGTGACCGACCAGGTCACGATCACCCTGCTGAAGTGGGACGACAAGCTGGATGTCAACTCCCTCGGATTCGCCGAGAAGATGCCACCCGGACTGGCCGAGGTCTCCGTACTGGGTGCCGACGGCCGACCGGCGCCCGGCACACAGCCCGCCGATCAGAACCGGGCCGTCACCGTCGGCTGCGACGCGGGGCCGACGCTCGACGTGGCCGGGCGGGTCACGCGGTTCCGCATCGACACCACCGTGCACGCCCTGCGGTACGGCGACCCGCTGCACGCCACGGCCTGCGACGCCGCGCCCGTGGCCCTGCCTGCGGGGGCGGCCACCGTCACCGTCCGGCCCGGGGCGGCGTTCAGTGTGGACACGCTCACGATGGCCCCCGCCGGGGATGGGCTGCAAGGAGATGTGCTGCAGGGG
Organism: Tsukamurella soli; assembly: GCF_039541155.1. Taxonomy (NCBI): domain Bacteria; kingdom Bacillati; phylum Actinomycetota; class Actinomycetes; order Mycobacteriales; family Tsukamurellaceae; genus Tsukamurella; species Tsukamurella soli. Next base: position 358 of record NZ_BAABFR010000056.1, on the reverse strand, counting down.
GCTGTGGACGCGACGGCGCCGACGCACGTGCTGGCGTGGACGCCCGCTCATCGCGAGGTCACCGTGGACCGCGCCGCGCACGATCGCGTGCTGATCGTTCCGGAGAGTGAGAACCCCGGCTGGGCGGCGACGGGGCCCGACGGCCGCGACCTGCGGGCGGTGACGGTGAACGGGTGGCAGCAGGGGTGGATCGTGCCCGCCGGCCTCGACGGTCCCGTGACCATGCGGTTCGCGCTCGACACGCCGTATCGCATCGGCCTGTTCGGCGGACTCGCGCTGCTCGTGGTGCTACTCGCCCTCGCGCTGGTGCCAGGGGCGCCGGGGCGGCGCGGCGGCGCTCTGCGCGCACGGCGCGCAC
>NZ_BAABFR010000055.1:0-32985 GCF_039541155.1 Tsukamurella soli | reverse complement strand
CCGGCGGGCACCGTCAGCTCGCCCGTGCCGGGGCTCGTGCGCCGGGCGGCCGGCCACAGGCCACGCCGAGACGCCGGTCGCGGCGCAGGGACCTCGGGGGCCTTGGACAGGGGCGTCTGGGTGCCGGGGCGGGACGCACCCTCGTCGAACAGCACCTCGTCGGTGCGTTCGACGTCGCCGAGCCAGGCCTGGCAGTCGGCGCAGCCGGCTACGTGGTCGTCGGTGAGCCGGGGCGCGACACCCTCGTCCTCGCCGTCGAGGCGTGCCGACAACGCCTCCCTGGCGATCTCGCAGTCCACGCCCCTCATGGTGGCGCATCGCGGGCGCGGGCGCCAGGACCGGTCCGCTGCGACCCGTCGCGGATGTGATCTGCGCCACGACGGAACTTTCGGGGGTGCTCGCGCGACTAACTCTCTCCGAACGGGCCGGACGGGCCCGCGGGTGAGGAGCGACGGTGGTCGATCAAGTCGTGGTGGAGGCGCCGGAGCGGCTCGGGGCGCAGGAGCCGCCCGAGTCGGGTGCGTGGGCGCGGTGGCGTCCGCTGCTGCTCCGGTTGCACTTCTACGGCGGGCTGCTCGCCGGCCCGTTCATCCTGGTGGCGGCACTGACGGGTCTGCTGTACACGTGCACGCCGCAGCTGGACGGGATCGTGTTCCAGCACGAGGTGACGGTGAACGCGACCGCTCCGCACCGGACCAGCCTGGCGGCGCAGATCGCGGCCGCGCGCACGGTGTATCCGGAGGCCCCGATCACCAGCGTCAAGCCGCCGACCGTCGCGAGCGAGACCACCCAGATCGCCTTCGCCGCGCCGGGCGTGCCGCAGGACTACACGCGCACGGTGTTCGTGAACCCGTACACCGCGCAGGTCCAGGGGACCCTGACCACCTACGGCCAGTGGCTGCCGATCCGATCCTGGTTCGACACGATGCACCGCACGCTGCACCTCGGTGTGGTCGGTCGCTGCTACAGCGAGATCGCGGCCAGCTGGTTGTGGGTGATCGCGCTGGGCGGCTTGGCGCTGTGGATCGGCGGCGCCCGCGGCCGCCGCGGCGCCCGCGGCCTGGTCGTCCCGGATCGGGCGGCCACCGGGCGGGCCCGCACGCGCAGCTGGCACGGCGCCGTGGGCGGATGGATCGTCCTCGGCCTCCTGGCGCTGTCGGTCACCGGCCTGACCTGGTCGCGATTCGCCGGGGAGCACGTGAGCGAGCTGCGCTCGCAGCTGAGCTGGACCACGCCGTCGGTATCGACGGCGCTGCCGGGCGATCCGTCGGCGGAGGTGGCACCCGGGAGTTCTGCGCCGGATCCGACCGCCGGCGCCGACGCGGTGCTCGCGGGCGCCGAGCAGCTGGGTCTGAAGGGCCCGATGTGGATGACACCGCCCGCGAAGCCGGGACAGGCATGGCAGGTCGCCGAGAACAAGCGCGACTTCCCGACCCGGCAGGACGCCGCGGCGATCGCGCCCGACGGGCACGTCGTGGACGTGGTCCGGTTCGCATCGTGGCCGATCACGGCGAAGCTGACGCGCTGGGCGGTCGACACCCACATGGGGATCCTGTTCGGCCTGCCGAACCAGATCGCGCTGGCCGCGCTGGCGGTGTGCCTGCTCACGGTGATCGCCCGCGGGTACGTGATGTGGTGGCGCAGGCGGCCCACCCGGGGCGGGTTCGCGCCCGGTCCGAGGCGCGGCGCGTTGGCGGGACTGCGCCCGATCGAGGCGGTGGTCGCGGTGGCTGTACTCGTGGGCGTCGGCTGGTTCGCGCCGCTGTTCGGCACCACGCTCGGGCTGTTCGTGCTGGGCGACGCGCTGGTCGGGGAATACCGGCGGCGCAGGGCGGGGATCCCGGTGGGGACCGGCGGCTGCGCATGATCTCGGATCCGTTCCTGAAGTGGGCGGCGACGGTGGCCTTCCTGGTCACCGCCGTGTTCTGGCTGGCGCGCGCCGGCAGCCGCTCGGCGTCCGTGGCGGGTCGGTTCACGGGTGCGCTGCACGTCGTGATGTCGCTGGCCATGCTCACAATGGTCTGGCCGAACCTGCCCGGGGTGACGGCCACCGTCGGGATGACGGTGTTCGGCGTGGCCGCGGCCGTCTTCGTCGCGCTCCTGGGCACCCGGCGCGAGCACCGCGTCGAGAACGGCTACCACGCGCTGATGATGGCGACGATGGTGTGGATGTACGCGGTGATGGACCCGAGCATCGTCGGGGGCGTGCACTCGATGTCGGGCGGCGGATCGATGGACATGGGCGGCGGGATGACCATGTCCATGCCGATGTCCACGACCATGCACCTGCCCGGCTGGGCCGGCTACCTCGACCTCGCGATCGGCCTCGTCTACCTCGGCTTCGCCGCGGCCTGGGTCGCATACGCCTACCACGAAGCACACGCCCACGACCGCGCCCATCGCCTCACAGGCGCGATGCAGGCGGTCATGGCGGTCGCCACCGCGGCCATGTTCCTGTCGTACACCGGCTGACCCGTGATCCAGAACCCGATTCCACAATCCGAGGAGAACCCCATGTCGAACACCCGGCTGCGCCGCTCCGCTGCGGCGCTGGTACTCGCCGCGACGGCGGCACTCACCGTCGCGGGCTGTAGCAGCGCGTCGCCCACCCCGGCCTCGTCGTCCGCGGGTGACTCCATGCCGGCGAACATGCCCGGCATGGACATGTCGTCACACTCCGCTGCGGCACCGACGCAGGACACCCCGGTGACGCCGGCCGCGCTCGCCACCGTGCTGACCGACCAGAACGGGCGGACGTTCACCCTCGGCTCGCTGAAGGGCAAGACGATCGTGCTCACCGACTTCCTCACGACCTGCCAGGAGGTGTGCCCGATGACCAGCGTCAACATCCATGACGTCGCCGCGGCGGTGCATGCCGCCGGGTTGGACGACGAGGTCGCCGTGCTCGAGGGCACCGTCGACGCGGAGCGGGACACGCCGGCGCGGCTCCTGGCCTACCAGAAGCTCTACGGCGTGGAGCCGGCGTGGAGCCTGTTCACCGCGGGCTCCGCGAACACCGAGTCGTTCTGGAAGGACTTCGGCGTGAAGTTCGACCGCACCAAGGAGGACGACCCGGCGCCCACGGACTGGCTCACCGGCCGGCCGCTCACCTTCGACATCGACCACGACGACGCGATCCTGGTGATCGACCCCACCGGACACATCCGGTGGGAGTCGAACGGCATGGCGGACACGATGGGGCACAGGCCGCCCCAGAAGATCTACGACTTCCTCAGCGACGAGGGGCGCGGGAATCTGGCCCACCCGCCCGCGCAGTCGTGGACGGTCGCCGACGTGACGTCGGTGCTGACCACGGTGACCGGACACACGGTGACCGCGGGAAGCTGACCCGGCGCGGCGTCCGCCCCCGTCACGCTGTGGTGCCTGGCGCGCGCCGCGCGGCACGCGCCGCCCGAGACCCGTCCAGTCCCAGGGCCGCCAGGACCTGGTTGACGACAGCGCGCCGCACCTCGATGTGGTACGCCGTGTGATCGCCGGTCCCGGTCACCGTCATCGCGACGGGAGCGGCCGAGGCCCGGATCGCCTCCGGTCCCCCCGTCGACTCGACGAAGTGCCGGAAGTCGCCGGGCGCGAACACGAGCCGCACTCGCGTCGCGTCGGCGGCGAAGGTCTCGAACACGGCGTCGGGGAACTGCACCATCGGTAGGGTCCCGACGCCCCGCCAGAGCGACCGCGGCACCAGCCGGCGCAGGACCGGCGCGAGGCGACCCACCCGCCACATCACCGCGGCGTGTGCCCGTGTCGCAAACGTGTACGGCTGCTCGGCGCGGGGAGTGCCGGCCAGGTCGCCGTAGGCGAGGTCCAGGCGGGTCAGCGGGCCCACCGGCGTGAGTCGCCACATGAGCGGGTTGACCAGGACCGCGGTGGAATCCGCGGCGATCCCGGCGCGGCGTGCGTGCAGCGTGCCATGTGCCGCCATCCACGAACCCACGCAGATCCCGGACTGCACCACCTCCGCACCCGGTGGCGGGTCCAGCGCGTCGAGCACGGTGGTACCCGCGGAGATGTAGCCGCGGGTGTACAGCGGAAGATAGTCGTCGTCCTCGGCCGCCGTGCCCGACTCGCCCACAGTAGGACGGTCGTACCGGACTCCGCGTCCTCCCCGGAGGGCGACGCCCAGCGCCGCCTCGTAGAACAGGCGGGACGGGCCGCTCCGGACGTACTGGCCGAGCGAGTGCGCGACGAACACGTCGAGCGCGTCGTCGTGGGTGCCCTCGATCGCGGTCTCCCAGGTGAGCATCTCGCCGACCGTCCGCAGCCGCGTGACGATCGCCCGACCGTCCTCGGTGTGCCCGACGGCCGCCGAATCGCGGAGGGCGACGGTGACGGGCGCGGTCTCGGCCGGGACCGTCGCGTCGAGCCAGTCGGCGATCCGGGCGAACTCGTCGACGGGGAAGCTCAGCCACGCCGGGTGACTCGGCTCGAGAAAGGCCTCCTGGTCGCCGATCTCGAGCAGCCTCACGCCACGCTCGGCCTGGCCGCGCGCGAACCGGCCCCCGGCGTCGGTGCCGCGGACCACCGCGAGCACGCGCTCGGGCGGTAGCGCCGCGCCGACGTCCGTGGGCAGGGTCAGCCCGCCGAACCGGGCCGCGGTCTTCGGGTGCAGTGACTGCCCCGCCGTGTGCACGTACTCGACGGCCGGGTCGAAGCCGGGCGTCGCGTCGCCGGTGCAGTTCGTGACGGTGTCGGTGCCGACGGCCGCTGCGTCCGCGCCGGGCGACCGGGCTGGTGCGGCCACGGCGGGGCCCTCCACCGCCTCGCTGACCATGTTGTACAGCACCGTCTTCGCACGGATGTACTGGCGCCCCCTGGTGACCGGGTCCCACAGCACCATCGCGTCCAGGGGGCCGGCGTCGGCGTGCGCGAGCAGCAGCGCGCCGGCGCGGTGCCCGATCGCCACCGTCTGCGGCGCGCCGAGCGAGCGCAGGTACTCGGCGGCGTCCCCGACGGAGGAGATCCATGCGTCGGCGGCGTCGGCTCGGTACTGGGAGCCCGCCGACTCACCGGTGCACGCATAGTCGAACCGCAGCACCGCGAATCCCCGCCCCGCCAGGCGTTCGGCGAACAGCTTGAGCCCGCGCGTCGTCTCGGCCTGCTCCTTGCCGAGCGAAGGGCACAGCAGCACCCCGGCGCGCACCCGCCCCGACGCGGGATACGACACGGCACCGAACAGCGCCGCGTCGCCGGTGCCGAAGTATCCGGCCGTGGTCACGACCGCCCCCGTCGATTCAGACCCCCCGGTCATCTCAGCTCCTACTGGTCGAGCCCACGGTCACAACCCCATCGCCGCGCGCACCGGCGCGGGCCAGGCGGAGGTCGCGAGACCGTGGGTCGTCAGCAGCGCCAGGGCGATCCGCTCCATACCGAAGCCGACGCACGCGCTGTTGGCGACGTCGCCGTCGGCGCTGGCGATGCCGAAGTTCTCGCCGAAGTGATCGCGATGGCAGTTCGCCGACACCACCGCGGTGCCGTCGGACAGATCGCCGTACAGCCGGACCACCAGCTCGGTCTTGAGGTTCTCCTCGAGCTGGTTCACCGCCAGGATGCGGCCGGCGCGGCCGAAGAACGGGTCGTTCGCGGGCACCGCGTCGGCCTCGAGCCCGAGGTCCGACAGCACCTGCAGGCCGCGCGGTACCCACTGATCGCGGTGCTGCTCGGCGCCGGCCCGATCCCCGACGTAGACGTACTCGTGCATGCGGAACGCCTGCATGCGGGCAGGATCGATCGACGGCTCGTGCCGGAAGCAGTATCCGTATACGTCGCGCAGCTCGCCGTCGGGCCCGATGGTCTTGGGCAGCGTCGCGTACGTGGGATGGCAGGCGGCGGAGACGAGCATCGTCCCGGCCGACGCGAGGTGGCCGTCCCACGGCAGCCCGGCCTCGCGGTCCGCGAGCAGCGCGCGGTGCGCCTTGTTGTCGCCGTCGAACGTCGAGATGGCGCCGGTGAGGTTGGGGAACGACGCGATGTAGTCGGTCTTCTCGAAGTCTGCGCGCGGGAACACGGGCGGGAACCGCACGACACGCGGCCGTTCGCCGTGGGCTGCCCGCCCGGCCGCGCGGATGGCGTGGTCGATGCCCTCGATGACGGCCTCGAACTCGCCGCTGCGACCGTACAGACCGTCGAGCCCCGTCGGGATCAGCAGGCCGGCGTCGATCAGGCGGGTGCGGAAGTCGCGCCGGGCGGCATCGAGTGCCTCGGTGGGGGAGAGCTCAGCGGGGGTGTCGGTGGTCATGCACGTCCTCGGTAGGCGAGCACCAACTTGGCGTTGTTGGCGCGGATCCGGTCGTTGGAGACCATCACCTGCGGCCCGTAGGCGTCCCGCAACAGGCGGCCCATGGATGCGGCGTGGTCCTCGCGATAGCCGTTGATGCCGGTTAGCGCGAGCGCCCCCGTCACCACGTCGACCACCGCGAGCGAGGTGTTCAGCTTGAGGTTGTTCATCGCGATCGCGAAACCGATGGTCGGCTCCGCCTCGCCGCTGGCGAGGAACTGCTCGTACCGGCGGATCTCGGTGGCCACCGACGACTCGAAGCGCTGGTGGATCACCAGCAGGTCGGCGAGCTTGGCGGCTTGCGGAGGGGTCTGGCCGGGGGTGCGCCGCGCGGCGGAACGCACCTGGGCGCGCGCCTTGTCGACGGCGGCGTCGGCGATGCCGAGCCATACCGAGCCCCACAGGGTGTGCGAGGACGGCAGCATCGTGTGCGACGAGATGGTGGCGTAGTCCACGGGTACGACGTGGTCCGGGATGGTCCGGGCGCGCAGTAGGAAGCCGGGGCTGCACGTACCGCGGAAGCCGAGGGTGTTCCACTGCGAGGTCTGCTCGAGTTCGGTGTCGTCTCTGGGACACACCACCAGGACCTGGTCGGTGGGCGGGCTGTCCGGGGAGCGGCGCGCGGTGGCGCAGATGTAGTCCGCGTAGGCGCCGTACGAGATCACAGGGGCGTTCTTCTCGAGGCGCACACCGTCGCCGTCGGGCTCCACGGCGCACGTCGACGAGCCGGTGTCGCCGCCCGTGGTGATCTCCGTGGTCGACGACGCGAGCAGGGCCTCGGTCTCGGCGATGTGTCGGGTGAGGTCTGCGATGGGTCCCGTCGCGGCGTGGAACCGCAGCGACAGGGCCTGCGTGTGGTGCATCGCGAAGACCATTCCCGCGGAACTGCACGCGGCCCCCAGACGCCGGGCGACGTCGGCGAGTGCGGTGATCGAGCTCGACCGCCCGCCGAGCTCGGTCGGCAGCGAGGCGGACAGCAGGCCCGCGCCGCGCATAGCCTCGACGGCCTCGTGCGGGAACCGCGCGTCGCGGTCGACCTCGGCAGCGGCGGCCGTCGCCGCAGCCACCGCCTCGGTGCAGTCGAGACCGGATGAGGAGGTAGTATCGGTCAATTCAGTCGAAACCCCCACCGGGCCCCCGTATTCGTCGTCCTAGAACCGCGCGAAGCGGCCCGTGTCGGTCGCGCCCGACCCTAGGGTGGTTTCGCGACCCGTATTGCCAGTTCGGAAATTTACACTAACTTGGTGATCGTTGATCGCCCATTGGAAGTGTCCTCGGTTGATCATCTAGAGTCAAACATAACCCGTAGATCGAGAGCGAGAGATGGAACAGAAGATCCGCGAGATCCTGGCCGCCCATGGGAAATTGGCGGTGGACGTCGCTTCGCTGTCCGACGACAGTAACCTCTTCGAGGCTGGCCTGACCTCGCACGCGAGTGTCAACGTCATGCTGGCGTGCGAGGACGAGTTCGACGTCGAGTTCCCCGACGAGGCGCTCAAGAAGGCCACGTTCGCGTCCATCGACGCCCTGTCGGACGTGGTCGGCCGGCTGGTCGACGAGTCCGCCTGACATGGCCGGGCTGCTCGGCCTGACTGCGGTCGCGACGAGTGACGGCCACCGGCCCGCGCCCGCGCACGGCGAGGACCGCATCTGGCGGGAGACCAACTGCTACCTCGACCTGTGGATCGAGCTGTTGCACGTCCTGGGCGAGGATCCCGTCCCGTCGCTGGTGTGCGCGCTGTCGGCGGGCTACGACGGTGACGTGTGGACCTTCGTCAAGCCCGCGCCGGAGGACCTGCGCGAGTTGTACGGGCTCGACGTCGCCGAGGAGAACATGTGGCGGCCGGTGCTCGCCACCGTCGAGAGCGGTCCCGGCCGCGGCGTGCTGCACACCGTGGAGGTGGACAGCTGGTGGTTGCCCGACACCGAGGGCACCGACTACCGCACCGGGCACACCAAGACCACCATCGTCCCGCTGCGCGTCGACCGTGCGGCGCGCGAGATGACCTACGTGCACAACGCGGGCGTCTTCGAGCTGTCCGGCGACGACTTCGACGGCGTGTTCACGCTGCCGCCGCGCTCGGACTGGGTGCTGCTGCCGTACGTCGAGCAGGTGCGCCGGGTGCGGCCCGCCGGCCCCGTCGACGCCGTCGCGGTCGCCCTCGCCGCCCGAGCCCACCTCGACCGGCGGCCGCCGGACAACCCCGTCGCCCGGCTCGGATCGGGCGTGCAGGACGCCGCGGGCTGGCTCGGCGAGGCCGGGATGGACACCTTCCACCTGTGGGCCTTCGCCACGCTGCGGCAGTGCGGCGCGACGGCCGAGGTCGCGGCCGACCTCGCCGACTACCTGGCGGGCCGCGGGTTCGCGGGTGCCGAGGCTGCGGCCGAGCCGCTGCGCCGGGTGGCGGCGGACGCCAAGGCTGTGCAGTTCAAGATGGCCCGCGCCGCGCGCGGGCGGGCGGTGGACGTCACCTCGCTGCTGGGGCGGATGGCGGCCGACTGGCAGGCCGGGATCGACGCGCTCGATCGCACCCTGCCCCGGAGCTGAGGGTGACCGCGCGCCTGGGCGAGTGGCGGCTGCTGCGGACCGAGCCCGACGAGGCCGCGGCACCGGACGAGCTGGCCGGGCGGTGGGCCGATGCGCTCCCCGTGGACGCCCCGTCGCCGGTCGGCGCGGTGGTCGGCCCGGGAGTCGACGTCGATGCGTACGACTGGTGGATGCGCGCCCGGGTGACCGCGACCGGCGCGGCGCGGGTGACGCTGCACGGCGTCACCGCCCCAGGCGTCGTGTATCTCGACGGCGAGTTCGCCGCGGATGTCGAATCCACATTCCTGCCCGTGCATCTCGACCTCGACGGCGGCGAGCACGAGGTGGTCCTGCGCTTCCCCTCCCTACGGCGGTGGTTGCGCACCCGGCGCCCACGCGGTCGGTGGCGGTCCACCCTCGTGCCCGACCAGGGGCTGCGCTGGCTGCGCACCACCCTCATCGGGCGCGCGCCCGTGTACGGCGCCGGGGCCCTGCCCGCACCCGTCGGGGTGTGGCGGCCGGTCACCGTCGACGCCGGTCCGCGGGTCGACGGTCTGCGGATCGACCCCGACCCCGCGACCGGCGGGATCCGGGTGCGGGGCGCGGTGGTCGGCGGCGCGGACGTGCGGATCGCCGTCGTGGGGCCGGACGGGACCGAGGTCGCGGATCCGGTCACGGTTCCGGCGGCGGGCGGCATCGACGCGACGGCGGTCGTGCCCGACCCGCGGCCGTGGTGGCCGCGCGGCTACGGCGCGCAGCCGCTGTACCGGGTGCGGGTCGAGGTCGACGGTGTCGTGGCAGCCGAGCGGCGCGTCGGCTTCCGCACGGTGGCGGCGGACCGATGCAGCGACGGATTCCAGCTGCGGGTCAACGGGATCGACGTGTTCGCGCGGGGTGTGACCTGGGTGCCGCCCGACCCGGTCGCGCTCACCGTGGACGCGTCGGTCCTGCGGGCGCACCTGGCGACGTTCGCCGCGGCGGGCGCCACGATGGTCCGGGTGGTCGGCGGTCTGGTGTACGAGCAGCCGGAGTTCTACGAGCTGTGCGCCGAGCTGGGGCTGCTGGTGTGGCAGGACGTCATGCAGGCGACGTTCGACCCGCCCGCCGAGACGGGTGCGCTGATGTGCCGCGAGCTCGACCAGTTGCTGGGTCGGCTGTCGGGTAATCCGGCGTTCGCCGTGGTCAGCGGCGGCAGCGAGACCGAGCAGCAGCCGGAGATGCTCGGTGTCGACGCCGCCGGGCGCGAGATGCCGCTGCTGCGCACCGAACTGACGGCGGTGGTCGCGGCGCACGGCGGCCCGGCCTACGTGACGTCCACCCCGTCGTCGCCCGGCGGCCGGCTGGCGATCGCGCCGGATGTCGGGGTGGCGCACTGGTTCGGGGTCGGCGGATACCTGCGGCCGCTCGCCGACGTGCGCACCGCGGGCGTGCGGTTCGCCGCCGAGTCGCTGGCCTTCGCCGTGCCCCCGCGACCCGCGGCGCTCGACCGGCACTTCGCGTCCGCGGCGCAGGCCGGGCATCACCCGGCGTGGAAGGCCGGCGTCCCCCGGGACCGCACCGCCGCATGGGATTTCGAGGACGTCCGCGACTTCTACGTGCGCGAGGTGTTCGGGGTCGACCCCGCGGCCGTCCGCCGCGCGGACCCCGAGCGCTACCTGCAGCTCGGCCGGCTCGCCGTCGCCGAGGCCATGGGCACGTGCTTCGCCTTCTGGCGCCGGGATCCCCGCTGCGGCGGCGCCCTGGTGCTGGCCGCCAAGGATCTCGTTCCGGGCGCCGGCTGGGGACTGCTGGACAGCGACGGCGACCCGAAACTGCCACTGGCCGTGCTGCGTCGGGTGTGGGCGCCGGTGGCCGTCACCGTCGTCGACGACGGCCTCGCGGGCCTGCGCATCGACGTGCACAACGACGCGTCGCTCCCGCTGCGCGGCACACTCGAGCTGGTGGCGACCGACGACCTGGGCAACCGGACCGTCACGGGCGCAACGGAACTCGAGGTGGTCGCACACGGCGCGGCCGGCTTCCACGACGAGCAGCTGACCGGTAGGTTCACTGATCTGGCACATGCGTACCGGTTCGGCCCGCGGGTGGCCGGCGCGGTGGACGTGCGGCTCCTGAGCGACGACGGTGACGTGCTCGCTCGGGACGCGCTGGTGCTCGCCCCGGTACGCGGCCGGTCGAATCTCAGCGCGACTGCGGTGCAGACCGATTCGGGCTGGGAGCTGGAGCTCTCGGCCGGGATCCCGCTGCGTTACGTGTGCATCGAGGCCGACGGGTGGCGGCCGTCCGACGACTGCTTCGCGCTCGCGGCGGGTGTGCCGTACCGCGTGACGCTGGCGCCCGACGGCGGCGCCGACCGCCCCCCGCGCGGCTCGGTGACGTCGGTCGACGCCGTGGAGCGCGCGCCGATCACGGTGGCCGGATGACCCCGCCGGTCGCGGTCGGCTGCGACATCGTAGCCATCGACGAGATCCGTTCGTCGATAGCGGCTTTCGGCGAGAAGTACCTCGCCCGGGTGTTCACCGAACGGGAGCGCGCCGAAAGTTCGGGCGCCGACGGGGTCGCTCGGCTCGCCGCGCGGTACGCCGCGAAGGAGGCGGCGCTCAAGGCGCTCGCGATCACCGATCTGCCGACCCCGCCGCGCACCGTCGAGACCGTGCTCGACGGTGGCGTGCCCCGCCTCGTGCTGCACGGCGACTTCGCCACCCGCGCCCGGGAGCTCGGCTACGAGCACCTGGCGGTGTCGTTGTCGCACACCGACTGTCACGCGGTGGCCGTGGTGGTCGCCGCCCGGTCCGCGGATTTCCTGCCGAGTGCGCGCGACGGCGTGCACTGAGCGGATCAGACCGTCTGGATCGTGTCCTGCGGCACGGTCAGGCCTGCGACGACGGTGGCGAGCTCCTCGTCGGGGTCGACGGTGACGCCGATAGTGTGGGCGGCGCCGTCCAGGATGAACCAGGTGATGTCGGTCAGGGCCGCCACCATCTCGTCGCGGCTGCGGACGGTGGCCGCCGACTCGCCGCGGATCCAGCTGGTCAGGGTCGCCTCGACCATGTTGACGACCACGAACGGGATCGCCTCGAAGGCACTGCGATCGGCGCCGGTCGCGACGGCCAACGCGGCGATCGTGTCGTCGGACCGCTGCACGATGCGCCGTTTCAGCTCGCCGATCGCGTCGGGGGCATCGGGGCTCGCGGCGGCGGGGCCGGCGCGGAGCAGCTCGACCAGGCGGGGATGCTCCGACATCCAGGTCGCGGCCGAGTCGATCGTCCGGGCGAGGATCGACCGCAGTGAGCCGTGCGAGATGTCGAGGTCCGTCTCGAGCTCGTCGGCGAACTGGTCGAGGACGAACTGCCGCAGGGTGCGCTCCAGGTCGTCCTTGCCCTTGAACTGGCGGTATACGACGGACTTCGCGACGCCGGCCTGATCGGCGACCCGCTGGACCGGGACATCTGCTCCGGGTGGTGACTGCTCGACCAGATCGGCCGCGGCCGCCAGGATCGCCGCACGGCGCTCGACGTTGTGCGACTTCCAGCGCTCCGCGTATCCACTCGTCGGTGTGTCGGCGGCCCTCGTCATACCTGCGCAGGCTACTCGCCCGCGCAGCACGCCGGCCCGCTGGTCGGGTTCTGCTCGAACCGTGCCGCCGGCCGGCTCAGAGGGCGGCGCGGGCGTCCCGGGTCGGCTCGCCGCGGTAGCGCGCATAGCCGCCGTCGATGTGCAGCCGCTTCCACAGGCGCTTGGCGACCGGCGTCATCAGGCCGAGATCCTTCGCCAGTGTGCGCATCTCGGCGAAGTAATCGGAGAGCAGTGCACGCGACATCGGGCTCCGCCAGAAGGCTTCGCGGATCACCTCGTCGGGGACGTCGAACCGCTCGATGAAGTCCTTCGACGGCCCGAATATCTCACCGACCAACCAGCGCATCGCGATCGGGAAGGCGATGGCGCAGATCCGCTGCTGACGCCGAGACATCCGCGCCATGTGGGCGTGCAGGAACTCGTGCGCGAACGAGATGTGCCGAGCCTCCTCGGCGATGTGGATCTGCATGGTGCGGAGCACGAGCGGCGGGAGCGACGCGCCCTCCCGCATAACGGCCTTCTGGAAGTGGTCGATGGGCTCCTCGCCGCCGAGGATGCCGATGAAGAGGATCATGTGCGCGTATCCGCCCGCGACCCCGATCAGCGGGGACAGGCGACGGAACCCGGGCCGCATGCCCGGCACATCGGCGTCGATCCGGTTGACCAGTTCCTGGAACATCTGGATGTGGTTGCACTCCTCCGTCATCTCGTGGAGGCAGTAGCGGAACTCGGCCGATTTGTTCGGCAGCTTCATGATGTACTGCATCATTCCGCGGATGAGGATGCTCTCGAAGGCCGCACCCACCTTGATCGTGTTCGCGATCCGCCACCGACCGATCTCGATCTGCCGGTCCAGGGGGAGGTCGCGATACCACTGCGTGGCGCCGAGCGGATCCAGTGCCGGCGGCAGCACCCACCGCGGATCGTTCGGGTCGAGCGCCAGCTCCGGGGCGTCCCAGGCGACGTCCAGATACGGGTCGAAGTGGCGGTGTACCGAGCCGTCGGACAGGTCGTCGAGGGTCTGTAGGTAGACCTCGTCGAAGCCGCCGGCTGCGCGTGGGTTCGAGTCGATCGACACGGGGGTCTCCTCATCAGCGTTGACGTGACACCCGCGAATTTACCCGTACCGACGGTCCCGGTAAATAGATTTGAGAGAAAATCTTGCGCTGTCGATCATGACCGCTACGGCCGCGGGAAGATCGATGCGAACGACGGTGCCGCCGCGTCCTTCCCGGAGCGCACGTAGGTCAGCGCGGAGCCGTCCCGGCCGGTGGTGGGCCAATCGATCCCGAGGGTGGGGTCGAAGGCGTCCAGGTCGTGGTCCAACTCGGGGGTGTACTCGAGCGAGCACAGGTACATGACCGTCGAGTCGTCCTCGAGCGACAGGATCGCGTGCCCGAGACCCGCGGACAGGTACACGGCGCGCCGGTCGACATCGTCGAGCAGCACGCTGTCCCATCGCCTGAACGTCGGGGACGAGGGCCGCAGGTCCACGATCACGTCCAGGAACGCGCCGCGCACGCACGTGACGTATTTCGCCTGCCCGGGGGGGTCGTCGGTGTAGTGGATCCCGCGGAGCACCCCCGCGGCGGACACCGAGCAGTTGGCCTGCAGCAGGCTCAGCGGCGTACCGACGGCCGCCTCGAACTCCGATGCCTTGAACCACTCGAGGAACCTGCCCCGGTCGTCGCCGAACTGCTGTGGCGTGAACTCCCACGCGCCGGGGATGCTCAGCTCCCGTGCCGATAGCGTCATCGCCCACCCTCCCGCTCGAGCAGTCCCAGTAGATAGGTGCCGTACCCCGACTTCACCAGCGGCGCGGCGCGGTCCTTCAACTGCGCGTCGGTGAGGAGGCCGCGTCGCCAGGCCACCTCCTCCGGCACCCCGATCCGCAGTCCCTGCCGCTGCTCGATAGTGCGCACGTAGGTTCCCGCGTCGAGCAGCGAGTCGACGGTGCCGGTGTCGAGCCACGCCGTGCCGCGCGGCAGTACCTCGACCTGCAGTCGCCCCTGCTCGAGGTACGCGCGGTTGACGTCGGTGATCTCGAGTTCGCCGCGCGGTGACGGCGCCAGGTGCGCCGCGATGTCGACGACGTCGTTGTCGTAGAAGTACAGGCCAGGGACGGCGTAGTTGGAGGTCGGCTCGATGGGCTTCTCCACCAGCGACGTCGCCCGCCCGGAGTCGTCGAACTCCACCACGCCGTAGCGCTCGGGGTCGGACACCCAGTACGCGAACACCGCGCCGCCGTCGATGCCGTCGAATCGGCTCAGCTGCGTGCCCAGGCCGGGGCCGTAGAAGATGTTGTCGCCCAGCACGAGCGCCACGGAGTCGGTGCCGATGTGGTCGCGGCCGATCACGAAGGCCTGCGCCAGCCCGTCGGGGCTCGGCTGCACGGCGTAGGTGAGGGACACGCCGAACTGCGACCCGTCGCCGAGCAGACGGCTGAAGGCCTCCTGGTCGTGCGGGGTCGTGATGATCAGGATGTCCGTGATCCCGGCCAGGATCAGGGTCGACAACGGGTAGTAGATCATCGGCTTGTCGTAGACCGGTGCCAGCTGCTTACTGACCCCGAGCGTGATCGGGTGCAGCCGGGAGCCGGTGCCACCGGCCAGGATGATTCCGCGCACGGGAGGAGTCTGTCATTCACTGTGGCGAATCGCCACTGCGGATCGAGTGATGTGGCCAACCACGGAATTTATTGTCGTGTATCTAAACATCTCGATTTGACACCGAATGGGGTTGTCATTACGGTGCGCGTTGTGACCAGGGTTGTGCTCGTGGCCTCCTCCGGGGGGCATCTCACCCAGTTGCTGAACCTCCGGCCCTGCTGGGCCGAGTACGAGCGGCACTGGGTCACCTTCGACAAGCCCGACGCGGTCTCGTCCCTGCGCGATGAAACCGTGACCTGGGCGCATCATCCCGTCACGAGGAACCTGCCGAACGCGGCACGGAACCTGCGGCTCGCGTGGCGCCTGCTGCGGCAGTGGCGGCCCGACGTGGTGGTCTCCTCGGGTGCCGGGGTCGCGGTGCCCTTCTTCGCCGCCGCCCGGCTGCTGCGGATCCGCACCGTGTACCTCGAGGCGTTCGAGCGGTTCGACCGGCCCGCGCTCACGGGCCTGCTCTGCTACCCGCTGTCCGACGAGTTCTGCCTGCAGTGGGACGAGCAGCGCCTGATGTATCCGGACGGCACCCTGGTCGGGGCGGCCTGGTGACCGGGCCGACCGCCGCGCGGGTCGTGGCGACGCTGGGCACCGACCACCACCTGTTCGACCGGCTGGTGGGGTGGCTGGACGCCTGGGCGGCGGAGACCGACGCCGCATCGGTGCTTGTCCAGTACGGCCACTCGGCCGCCCCGCGGGTGGCCGAGGGTGTGCCGATGCTGCCCCGGGAGGTACTGCTGACCGAGATCCGGGACGCGCGGATCGTGGTCACCCACGGCGGCACGGGTTCCGTGATGGAGGCGCGCGCGGCCGGCCACGTGCCCATCGTGGTGCCGCGCACCGAGGCGCTCTCGGAGCACGTGGACGACCATCAGGTGGGGTTCGCGCGCCGGATGGCCGGCCTCGGCTGGGTCCACGTCGCGGAGACGGAATCAGAGCTACGCGAACACCTCGGCCGCGCGCTCGCCGATCCGTCCGCCTATCGCCTGCCCGGCGGCGGGACGCCGGACATCGCCGCGGTACCCGCGGTGGACGCGCTGATGGCCGACGTGTTGCGGCGCCCGCCCGGCACCGTCAGCCCCCGGCGTGTCGGTCAGGTGCTCGGCTACCTCAGGAGGAGACGTTCGTGACCGTGGAACCGACCGGCCGTCCGGCCGTCCGCGTCCTCGTCGTCGGCCCCGCTCCCGCGGGCCCGAACAGCCGCGGGGGGATGGCCACCGTCGCCGCGCTCATGCAGGCCGACCCGGACCCGCGGATCTCGATCCGGACGGTGCCCACCTACGTCGACGCCGACACCGTCACCCGGATGCGCGTGGGCGTCACCGGGATGCTGTTGAGTGCGTGGCTGATCCTGCGCGGCGACGTCGACGTGCTGCACGTGCACCTCGCGCACGGCGGCAGCGTGGTGCGGAAGTCGTTCCCGCTCTGGGCGGCCCGGCTGCGCGGGGTGCCCGCTGTGATCCACGGCCACAGCTTCGACTTCGGCGGTTGGCTCACCGGCCTGCCGCCGCTCGCGCAGCGGGTGGTGCGCGCGGCCCTGCCGGCGGACCGCTGGCTGGTGCTCGGCCGCGGGTTGGCCGACGAGTACAGCTCGGCCCTGCGGCTTCCGCCCGGCGACGTCGAGGTGCTGTACAACCCGGTGGCGCTGCCGCCGGCGGCCGTCGGACAGGTCGCCGACCGTGTGCAGGCCGTGGCCCTCGGGCGACTGGGCAGGCGTAAGGGGAGCTACGACATCGTCCGCGCGGTCGCAGCGCTGTCCGCGGACGTGCGAGCGTCCCTGCACGTCACGCTCGCCGGCGACGGCGAGGTGGAGCAGGTCCGCGCGGCGGTACGGGACGCGGGCGTCGAGGACGCCGTCACCGTCCGCGACTGGATCGGGCCCGAGGAACGCGACCGGGTGCTGGCCGCGAGCCAGGTGTTCGTGCTGCCGAGCTACGACGAGGGCTTGCCGATGGCGCTGCTCGAGGCGATGGCCGTGGGCCTGGTGCCGATCACCAGCCCCGTCGGCGGGATCCCGGAGGCCGTCACCGACGGTGTCGATGGTCTGCTCGTGACGCCCGGGGACACCACGGCGCTGGCGGCGGCGCTGGAACGGGTGACCCGCGACGCGGGTGCGCGCGCCGAGCTGGTCGCCGCCGCCCGGGCTCGCGCCGCCGATTTCGAGATCTCCGGCTGGTACACGCGGCTCGGCGAGCTGTGGACGGGCCTCGCCTGATCCAACATGTGCACCGTTCCGTCGGTCGGCTGCCACTGACCTCCCAGGTCTCCGGCAGCCGACGGTAGGCCGGACCTCCGGAGAACGACCCTGTGGGCGCCGCAGTCCCGGATATGAGGTCGGCGACGCTGAGAGAGTCGGTTTGCGGACGGGATGCGGCGGGCTCAGCGCGCGACGGACCGCAGGACCTCGCCGAGCGCTGCGGCGGACACGTCCGCCGCGTAGTGCGTGCGGTAGTGCTCGCGGGCGGTGCTGCCGCGGCGCGCGGCGGCCTCCGGGTCTGCGAGCGCGTCGAACTCCCGCGCCAGACCCTCCACGTCGTCCACGCCGATCGCAGGCTCGCCCGGCGGTTGGAACTCGGGCAGCGCGCCCTCGGTCGACACGATCGGCACGACGCCGAGTTGCTCGGCCAGCACCTGCACACCGCTCTGTGTGGCCCGCCGGTAGTGCACCAGCGAGCCCTTCGCGGCGGCCATCGGGGCCAGCACGTCGGCGTAGCTGTACGGCCCGCGCACCCAGCGGACGTGCGCGCCCAGCTCGCCGTCGAACTCGCCGTTCCCGATCAGCACCAGATCGTCTCCGCGCCAACCGGGCCCGGCGGTGTGCCTGCGCCACGCCGCGAGCGTCACGTCGAGGTTCTTGTAGGAGTTGAGCCGACCCACGAGGACGAAGTCGCGGCGGCCCGCGGCGGGGACGAGGTCGGGCACGCGCGCGGGGTCGAGGTCGCTGGTGAGCGGCACCACCGCGTCGGCGCCGACCGCACGCGCCACGTACTCGCTGAACGCCACCGTCTTCGCCGCGGAGTCGCCCCACCGGCCGAACAGCGACCGCTCCCAGCCGGGCAGCTCCTCGTCGGCGCCGTGCGGGCGGTCGTCGTGAATCAGCCGCACCCGCGGCGCGCGGCCGGCCAGGGCGATCCAGCGCGGGTCGCGGACCAGCTCGGTGACCACCACATCGGGCCGGAACCGGCGCGCGTCGCGCAGGTGCCGGGCGAACGGCGGCCAGGTGGCCGGCGTCTTCGGCCGCGGGTCGAGTACCCACTCGTAGTCCCGGGGCGCGTCGGACTCGGGGTGCTGGTCGGAGGTCACCAGGACCACGTCCCACCCGTCGGCGCGCAGCGCCTCGCAGTACACGCGCGCCAGCGGCCGCATCCAGGGCGACAGCCAGAGCACCCGGCCCCTGCTCACCGGACCGCCTCGAACGCCCGCTCGTACGCGTCCGCCATCGCCTCGATGGTGTACAGCTCCCGCATCCGCTCGAACCCGCGCTCGCCCATGCCCTGCCAGTCGCCGGGCCGCGCCAGCAGGTCTGCGAGGGCGGTGCGCCACCCGTCGACGGTGACGTCGTCGACCAGCGCTCCTGCGCGGCCACCGTCGAGCATGTCCGGGACGGCGCACACCGAGGACGACACGACCGGCACCCGGCGGGCCATCGCCTCCAGGATCACGAGGGGGAACGCCTCCGATCGGCTCGGCACGCACAGCAGGTCGGCGTCGGCGAGGGCGTGGTCGGGGCCCGGGGACCAGCCGCGCCAGTGCACGCGGTCGCGCAGGTCGTCCGGGGTGAGGGCCTCGAGCCGCTCGCGATCGGGGCCGTCACCGAAGATGTCCAGCTCCCACTCCAGGTCGCGCAGCCCCGCGAGGGCTTCGACCAGCAGGTGCGGGTTCTTGTGCTCGACGATGCGGGACAGCATCGCCAGGCGGGGGCGGGCCGGGACGGGCGGGCGCTGCGGCACCGCGTCGAGTCCTGCGCGCGAGGCGACGCCGTTGGGTGCCGCGAACCAGCGCTTCCCGAGGGACTGGAACGCGGTGGCCTCCTGCCAGTGCCGCGGCGAGAGGGCGATGAAGCCGTCGGCCCGGGACATTGCGGCGCCGAGGCCCTTCGAATAGGTGGGGCCGTCGGTCTCGGGCGGCATGTGCGCGGCGACCAGCCAGCGTCGGTCGCGGCGACCGGTGCGCCACAGCGCCGCGAAGCCGGTCTCGGTGTTGGTGTCGCCGCTGACCAGCACGGCAGGGCCGGGGGGGAGGTCGAGCTCGGGTGCCCACCAGGGCTGTCGCACGACGCGCACGGAGTGCGGGATGTCGGCCACCAGCGGCCCGAACCGCTGCATGCACGCGATCACGACCGGGTAGCCGCGGCGGTCGAGCTCGCGCGCGAGGAACACATGCTGTCGTTCCGCGCCGCCGTACACCAGCCGGTTGGTGGTGATCACGACGGTCGGCTTGTCGGTCTTCGGGGTCGTGCGGGCGCGCCGCGTGGCGCGCGCCGACCGCTGCACCCGCTCGAGCACCGTCGTGCCCGCCAGGTACGCATCGGCGACGGCCGCACCGGAGGTGTGCTCGATGCCGAGGGCGATGTTCGCGCGCAGCAGGTCGGCCGACCGGCGGCCGGCGATGGCGTCGCCTGCGACGGTGCCGTGGCCCGTGTGCTGCACGCCCGGCTCGTCGGCGAGTGCCAGCGTCCAGCCGGCGGCGCGTGCTCGCTGCTGCCAGTCGGTCTCCTCGCCGTACAGGAAGAACTCCTCGTCGAACGGGCCGACTGCGTCCCACGCCTCGCGCTTGACCGCGAGGCACGCGCCCGTCAGGTAGCCGTCGACCTCCCCCGGGGCTGCCTTGTACAGCTCGGACAGCGCCGTGCCACGCAGCTTCGGCGCATAGCCCGCCGTGGACACCAGCGCCCGGATCAGGTTGCGCGGGCGGTGCGCCACGTCCCACGGCTGTACGCCGGACCCGGTGTCGATGATCAGGGGTGCCGCCGCCGCCACGCCGGGCCGACCCAGCGCAGCGCGGGTACCGGCGAGGTCACTCAGCAGCACGGCGTCGGGGTTGAGCAGCAACAGGTCGTGGTCGGGGACCTCGCGCGCGAGCGCGTTGACCGCGGCCGCGAAGCCGATGTTCTTCTCGCCGGCCAGCCACCGGACGTCCGGGGTGTCGGCGGTCAGTTCGGCGATCCCCGGCCAGTCCGGGCCGGAGTTGTCCCACACCAGCACGGCCGCGTCGGGGAGGCGCTCGGCGATCGAGTCGAGGCAGGCACGCAGGTCGTCGGCGTTGCGGTAGGCGACCACCAACACCGCGAGCGGGCGGTCGACGGGGTGCGCGGGCGGTGGCGCCGCGACGACCCCGCCCGGCAGATACGCGCGCTCGAGCTCCCCGCTCACGCCGTGCTCTCCTGGGTGGCCGTGCCCTCCTCGGCTGCCAGAGCGTCATCGACCTGCTTCTCGGCGGGATCGGCCGCATCATCGGTGGCCGCATCATCCGCGGCCGCGCCGTCGGTAGCGGCGGCGCCTGCGTCGGCACCGTCGTCGGTGGCCGCCCGCTCGCTGTCTGCCTGTCCGCGATCCGCCTCTCCGGTGTCCGCCTGTCCGCCGTCGACCTTTCTGCGCAGCGACTGGACCGCCGCCGTGATCACCAGCAGCACGAGGATCCCCACGATCAGGACGCCGCCGCCGTAGCCGACGGCGGAGCGCAGCCCGTTACCGCCGGACGGTGAGCCGGGCGCCGGCTGCGACGGGACCCGGAAGTCGACTCGGGTGGTCGGGAGCACGCCGGCGTCGTTCTGGATCTTCAGCAGTCGTGTGCGCATGAAGTCGATGAGCGCATTCGCCCCCGCCTCGGCCTGGCCGGGGGTGGCGCCCGTCACCTGGATGACTATCTGCGGGGTGAGCTGAGCGAACGTGGGTGAGTCGCCCGAGACGGTGCTCATCGTGTAGTCCGGCGAGGCACCCGTGGCAGCGACCTGCTGCTTTGCATCGTCGCCCTGGGCTGCGGTCTCGATGACGATGGCCAGCTGCGCCATATTATTATTCAAGTTACTAAAGGGGTTGAGGCCTGCGTCAGGGTTGCCGGCACCGGGTGGAATCACCAGAACCGCGGCGCTGCTCGTGTACTTCACGGTGGTCGAGGCGTATCCGTACGCGCCCGCCGCGATTGCGAGGACGATCACTATCCCCAGCCCGATCGGACGGCGGACCAGGCTGCGAAAAAACTCGGCGACGTTCACTTTTGGTCGAGGATCCTTACTTCTATCGCGGACACGGCGCACGCGCCGCCGCCCCCTGTGGGTAGCCATGGTTACCGCCCAGTATCCGCTAGGGGACACCTCCCGGACAGGTGACCATAACCCTGTGTGACACATGCAATACTCTTTGCCACGAAGTCTCGCTGGGCCTTTCTGCACTTTACTATGGTGCAATGCCTGCACGCTCTCGCTCGGAACTCGGCGCTGAATCCGAGCAGCCCGCGACCGTGCCGTACGGCCAGCCGTCGCACGACCGGCCCGCGAACGGCCGGATCGCGAAGGCGTTCAGCCTCCAGATAGTGGCCCGGGTGCTGGGGCTGGTCGCCTCGATCGGCACGGTCACCCTCACCACCCGGCACCTCGGCCCCGAGGCCTACGGGCACCTGACCACCGCCGTCATCTTCGTGAATCTGTGGACCAGCCTCACGGAGTTGGGAATCGGTGCGGTGATCGTCCGCCGTGTCACCTCTGGAACCGGCGAACTCGACCGCCTGGTGCGGGTCAACTCGGGGATGGCGATCCTCTACTGCGTCCCTTTGGGCGTGGTGTCGGGGGTCACCGGCTGGCTGATCTACCACGACAGCAAGCAGGTCGTGGGGATGATCCTGATCGTCTCCGGCAGCCTCGTGCTCACCACGCTCGCCACCTGCTTCGACCCGGTATTCCTCACCCATGTGCGGTTCGGCGCGGTCGCCGCCGCCGATCTCACAGGGCGGGTCGGTTCTCTCGCCGCGACCCTCGTGCTGGTCAACATGCACGCGCCCATCGTGTGGTTCGCGGTCGTCCAGCTGGTGCCGCCGGCCGTGACCTTGGTGATCGAGGCCGTCGCCGCGCACCGGATCATCGACGCCCGCCCGGTGTTCGCGCCGGGGGAGGCGTGGGAGCTGCTGCGCGAGAGCCTGCCGCAGACGGGGGTGCTGATCATCGGCGTGCTGTATTGGCGCGCCGACGGCCTGATCCTCAGCCTCCGCAGTACCGCGAGCGAGGTGGGCGCGTACGGCCTCGCCTACAACCTCGCGTTCAACGCCACGGTGATCTCGACGCTCTACCTGAGCTCGTCGCTGTCGACGATGACCGCTCTGTACTCGGGCGACCGGCACGCGTTCGCCCGGTTCGTCACCCGCAGCATGGAGGCGCTCGGCTTCATCGGTGCCCCCATCGCCGTCGTCGGCCTGGTGCTGTCGCCGCAGCTGATCACGCTCTTCGGGTCGGCCGAGTTCCGCGAGGCGGGCGGGTTGACGCTGGGCTTGTTGCTGGTGGCGGTCGCGCTCACCTTTCTCACCGCGGTCCTCAGCCAGGCGTTGTTCGCGGCGCACGATCAGGTGTTCCTGCTGCGCCTGAACATCGCGAACATGACCCTCAACATCGTGCTCAACTGGTTCCTCGCGCCGCACTTCGGTGCCCGGGGCGCCGGCGCGGCGCTCGTGGCGAGCGAGGTAGTGGGTCTGGCCGTCGCGACAGTGCGCCTCGCACGGCGCAGCCCGTACCGCACGCCGTGGCTGTTCGCGCTGCGCCTCGCGATCCCCACCGCCGCCGCCGGGGGCGTCGCGTACGTGCTCGACGGCCTTCCGGTCCTGGTCACCGGGTGTGCAGCCGCCGTCGTGTATATCGCCGTCGACCTCGTCGTGGGCCCGATGCGGTTGGCTACGATCAAGGCCATGGTCGTATCGCGCCGAAGTGCGCCGGAGCCGGACGACGGAACGGGGCTCGGCACCGTCGATGTCGATGTCGATGCCCACGCACCCGCCGATCCACCCACACCCGCACCACCCACACCTGGGCCGCTCAGCGGGCGTGCCGAGTACCGCGCGCTCGCGGCCGCCGCGGCCGCCCTCCTGTGGCAGTGGGCGCGCGACCCGATCACCCCCGTCGCGGCGGTCGTCGCGCGATTCGAGCGGTTCGGGCCCACCGGGGCCCTGTTCATCGCCGTCTCCTCCTTCTTCCTGCTGTCGATGCGGCAGTCGTTCACGGTTCCGGGCACGTTCGGGTTCAGCCTCGCGCAGACGCTGCTGCTCGGCGGCGCGATCCTCTGGGTGATGACGGCGATCGCGGGCTACGGGCGCCGCCCCTCGGACCTGGCGGTGTTGTTCGCCGTGATGGGCTACGTGGCCGGCTCGTTGCTGGCCTACGGGCATGCGCTGGGTGCCGGACTCGGGGAGATCTCCATCCAGGCGTCCGATCACTACACCCTCAACGACGTCTGCGTGCTGGGGATCGTGCTGTTCTTCGTGGTGGTCCTCCGGAGCGAGCGCGGCCTGCGGCTGGCACTGGCCGGGCTGGTGCTCGGCGGGACCGTGAGCGCCATGTTCGGGATCATCCAGTACGGCACCGGCATGGATCTCGCCCCCCTGTTCCACCTGCCCGGCATGAAGGCCAGCGACTTCCAGCTGGTGACCGATCTGACCAGGCAGGGCCTGGACCGGCCGCAGGGCAGCGCCGGCCACCCGCTCGAGCTGAGCGCCGTACTCACCCTGCTGGTCCCGCTCGCGTTCGCGCTGGTCTTCAACGCCCGCGCACGGCGAGCCCGCACGTGGCCCTGGGTGATCTGCTTGGGCATCATCGTGTTCGGCGCGCTCGTCACCGTGTCCCGGTCGTTCGTGGTGGGGGTCGTGGCCGCCGTGGTGGTGATGTGTTGGCGCTGGCCGATCCAGCGGCTCGCCACGCTGATCGTTTCGGGGGTCATCGTGGTGGGCGGTGGCCTGCTGGCCGGGATCAAGGTGATGACGGCGCTGGTCCAGACCTTCCTCGGGTCGTCGACCGACCCCTCGATCGCCTCGCGCGGCACCGGTATCGCCTACGTGAAGGCCCACTACCAGCAGCATCTGTGGTTCGGCGAGGGAGTCGGGGTGTATCCCTCCCTCAAGCTGCCGGTACTCGACGACCAGTACCTGTCCCGGCTGATGGAGGCCGGTGTGGTGGGCCTGGTGAGTTACGTGATCGCCGTCGCCATCGCCCTGTACCTGGCCCTCCGCGCATCCGCGTCGCGCGACGCCCCGCTCGCCGAGCTCGCCGGTGGCATCAGCGGATCCGTCGCGGCGCTCGCCGTGATCGGCCTGATCCTCGACATCGGCGGCTTCATCCAGATGTGGACGCTCACCTGGATCCTCGTGGCGGTGTCCGGCGTGGTGTACCGGCTCTACCGTGAGCAGGCGCGGGCCGCCGCCGGGCCGCCCCTGGTAACCGTCGACGGCCCGCGGCCGCGGCCAGCGGTGGTCTGACGGTGCGGGGAGTGCGGGCCGTCGCCGCGGCGACGGCACTGGCGCTGACGGTGACCGTCGGCGCCTGCGGGGAGGCCACCTTCACGCCGCTGCCCCGGGGCGTGCTGCCGTTCTCCGCGCCCGACCTCGTCAACCCCCTGCGCGGTCAGTTCGAGAACCTGCAGACCACGCTGTTCCCGCAGGCGAACAGTGCGGACCGCGCGTACCCCGCCTGGCCCGGCACGGCCGATGAGAACAACCGATTCACCTGGCAGTCGCTGCAGCCGAAGAACCCGAGCTCGGTCCCGGCCGGTGCCCGCGACGACCAGCGGTACGACTTCCGCGCCCTGGACGCGGCGATCGCGGACGCGGCCGCGCAGGGCCACCGGTTCGGGTTCCGCGTCACCGCGTTCGACTCCTGCTGCGCGGCGACGAAGCCGGGCGCGACCGTCAGCTCCGTGCCCGACTGGCTGCGCTCGGTACCCGGCGCGACCCATACGTACGACCACGCCGGGGTGCACTACGTGATCCCGAACTGGAACAGCAATGCGTATCTGTCCCGGTTCACCGCGCTACTGGCCGCCCTCGGGCGCCGGTACGACCACGACGAGCGGGTCGCCGTGTTCGAGATGTCGGGGTACGGCGACTTCAGCGAGAACCACGTGACGTTCATGCGCGACACCCTGGGGCTGCCGGCGCCCACGCCGGCGCAGAGCGTCGCGACGCTCGGCTACTTCAGCCAGTACCGCGACCAGTACATCGACAAGGCCGCCGCCGACAGACTGGTCGACGCCAACCTGCGTGCCTTCCCCGACACCCGGATCGTCGCGGCGATGGGCAACCCCGAGATCGCGAAGCGGTTGCTCCGCGACAGCCCGGTGTTGAAGAGGGTCCGACACCCCGTCGGGATGCGCAGTGACTCGCTCGGGACGTATCCGGTGATCCCGACGTGGGCCGAGAACCAGTACTCGCAGTACGTGCAGCGCCGCGATCCCATCGTCTCGATCCTCACCGAGCGCTACCGCACCGCGCCGATCATGACCGAGTGGCCGCCCCAGCTGCTGCTCGGCGGCACCGAGCTGCAGTACTACCAGACCGGTCTGCAGGACGTGGTGAACTACCACGTCTCCATGACCGCCAGCACCGGCTTCCCTGCCCAGACCTCGTCCACGCCGATGTCCGCGCAGATATACGACCTGTGGTCGCGCGCCAACAAGTACGCCGGCTATCGCTACGCCGCGACGGGCGTGGCGCTGTCCGGCTCGGATCTCGCGGTGACCTGGACCAACTTCGGGTCCGCACCCACGTACGAGGACTGGCACGTGCAGTACCAGATCGTCGATCAGCAGGGGCACGTGCGGCGGACGGTGCCCGGTGGGATCCGCCTGGGCACGCTGGCCGCCGACCAGCACTTCACCGACCTCTCCGGCGCACCGGCAGCGGCCTCGGCGGTCGACCACGTGGACGTGTCCGGGCTGGCTCCGGGTACCTACTACGTGCGGGTCCGGGTCGACTGGGCGGAGCACAAGCCCCGCGCCACGCACATCGTGGACCTACCGCCGATGCAGCTCGCCATGCAGGGGCGATACGGCGACGGCGGGTACGACGCGGGGACGATCACGGTGGAGTAGGCCGGACGCACCGGATGTGGGCCGAGTAGGTCCCTACCCGTCAGGCCAGACGCACCGATACGCCCGGCGGCATCGCGGCGCGCACCTGCTCGGCCAGCGCGCGGCCGTCGTCGCCCGCACCCGGGTACAGGGTGACCCGCACGCCGCGTCGCACCGAGACCTCGAACTCGACGCCGGCGCGCCCCGCGACCGCGCGGACCTCGCCCAGTTCCACGTATCCCCCGGGCACCGGCACCCGGTCGGTCGCGAGGCCGCGGAACACCAGGCCCTCCGGGGTCGGCGCGGCCAGTAGCCCGGTGTCGACGGTCCCGGCACCGTCGGACACCGTGACCACGCCCGGCCGCCCGAACGGGGCGTCGAAGCCGCCGACCGTCACGGTGACGCGCGCCCCCGGCCTGCCGGCAGCGGCGGCCAGATCGGCTGCGGTGGTCGGCTCTCCCCACCGGGGCGCCGACGGTGCCGGGTCGGTCGCCGCCGGCCCTGCCAGTGCCGCGTGCACCGCACGCTCGTCGTCCGTCAACAGTCCGACGACATCCAGACGGCGCCCCGGATCCGTGAGCACGCGGCCCAACCACCCCGTGAGGCGGTCGGTGTGCTCGCGGGCCTCCGCGGCTGAGTAGAGATCCGGGTTGAAGGTGAGGGTCACGCAGAGGTCGGTGTCCGGATCCCCGGAGACGATGATCATGCAGTCCTCGACCGGTCCCCACGCGGCGACCTCCGTGGTCCACCCGCCGACGGTGGTCCCGAGGAACGGCACGACGTTGACGGTGGGCCCGTGCAGTCGTCCGGCCCGCCAGGCGAACGGGAGCGCGGACATCAGGTCCTCGGCGCGGTTGCGGCGCTTGCGGCCCGCGGCGAGGCCGTCGGTGAGGTGTTCCGCCACGTCGTCGAGGGTGTCTTCGGAGTCGATCACGACGCGGACGGGCACGACGGACATCAGCTGGGCGGGGGTGCTGCGCTCCGCTGTCGTGGAGCGATTGGCGACGACCACGCCGAGTACCGCGTCGTCGCGGCCCAGGAATCGGGCGGTGTAGGCGGCCGTCGCGGCCATCACCAGCGCGGGCCAGTGGGGTCGGTCGGCGAGGCCGGGAACCCGGATCCGGGTCTGCGCCTCCACCACCCGGGGCGCAGGCACGGCGATCCCGCGTCCGAGCGATATCTCCCGTCCGGCGACCACGTCGCCGCCGAGCCCGGTGGTCCAGAAGTCGACGTCGACCGGCTCGGCGGGTGCACCCTCCGCCGCGAGCGCGGCGAACGTGCCGAACGTGCGTGGCGGAGCCGCGGCGCCGGTCGTCGCGGCGGCGTACAGCTCGGCGACCCGCGCCACGAGCAGCCGACCGGTGTAGCCATCCGCGACGCCGTGGTGGGCTACGACTACGAAGCCTGATCGGCCACCCGCGACGTGCACCGCGGTCAGGTGCCCGAGCGGCGTGCCGTCCGCCCTGAAGGGGCGGTTGCGCTCGGCGGCGAGCCAGGCTTCGAACTCCGTCCGGTCGGCGAATCGTCGCTCCGCGACGGGAGCGACACCGGGTACGAGCCGCACCTCGCCGGGCCCGTCGATGAGCACACCGAGGCCCAGCGACTCGGCTTCGACCGCCAGCGTCTCGACTGAGCGCAGGAGCGCCGTCGGATCGGCTGCGCCGGAATACCAGGCGGTCATCACGATGTTCCAGGCGGGCGAGTCCGGCTGCGCGAGCTGCGCCTCGAGTAGCGCTTTCTGCGACAGGAGTGCGTGCACGGTGTCGAGATTATCTGGTTCGCGGGCAGCGAGGCGGGGCTCCGGTGCGTGCGCCCGGCGTTCCGGTCGTGCTGGCTGTAGCGTCGCGGTGTGCGGATTGTGATCACCGGCGCGGCCGGTCAGGTCGGGAGGTGGCTGGTCTGCCACGCAGCGGAGCGGGGTATCGACACCGCCGGGCTGGGCCGGACGGAGCTGGACGTGACGGATCCGGCAGCGGTCGCGGCGCTGGAGTTGGAATCCGATGACGTGCTGGTGAACTGCGCGGCGTACACCGCGGTGGACGCGGCCGAGTCCGACGTCGACGGTGCCCGGGCACTGAACGGGGCCGCACCGGGCCTGCTGGCGGCCCGGTGCGGCGAGGTGGGCGCGCGCCTGGTGCACATATCCACGGACTACGTGTTCGGCCCGGCCGCAGTGCCGCGGCGGCCGTGGGAGCCGGGCGACCCGTGCGCGCCGACGTCTGTGTACGGGCGTACCAAGCTCGCCGGGGAGCGTGCCGCGCTCGCGGCCGACCCGCGGACGACGGTGGTACGCACCGCATGGGTGTACACGGGGGCGTCGGGCACGAGCGACTTCGTGGGAACCATGCGTCGACTGGCCGGCGGTGGCGTCGACCCCAGGGTGGTCGACGACCAGGTCGGCTCGCCGACGTATGCGTCGGACCTCGCGGCGGGACTGCTGGATCTCGCGGATCTTCTTGCTACCGAGCCTGATCGGCCGGGCGGGGTGGTGCACGCTGCGGGCGCCGGGGCGGTTTCGTGGTTCGAGGTCGCCCGCGCCGTGTTCGACGGTGTCGGCGCCGGCGCCGAGCGGGTGAGCCCCTGCACCACCGCCGAATTCCCGCGGCCCGCACCGCGGCCCGCGTATTCGGTCCTGTCGCCCGCGTCGTGGATCGACCTGGGGCTGCGCCCGCTCCCCGAGTGGCGAGATGCGTTGGGGCGGGCGCTCGCCGGCTGAGCGCCGATCGAGGAGGTCTTCGCCCGCCCTGGCAGCGGTGACGCCGCTCGATCCGTAGCATCGGACAGATCCAGGGAGGACAGGGAGGAACGACCATGACCGACTCGCCGTACGGGCAGGACCCGTACCAGCAGGACCCATACCGACAGGGCCCCGAGCAGCAGAATCCATACCAGCAGGGGTATCCCGGATACCCGTCGGGCCAACCGGAGCGGCCGTATCCGTCGGGGCAGGCGTACCCGTCGGGGCAGGCGTACCCGGGGCAGCCGGGAAGCCCCTATCAGCAGGGGACTCCGTACCAACCGGGTACCCCCTATCAGCCGGTCGATCCGTACGCCGCGGCGTACCAGCAGGGCTACCCGGGTGGTCCGACGCCGCCGCAGGGGCGCCCCGGCACGGTGATAGCGGCTGCCGTGATCCTCGTCGTGATCGCGGTACTCGGCGGCGTGCTCCGACTGGCCGTGGGCTTCGGCACTCCAGGGCTGCACAGTTCCGCGGAGGCGGTGGGGTACACGATCGGGCTGGTGATCGGGCTGATCGGGGTGGTGCTGGCGCTGATCTCGGGCATCATGCTGTTCGTCTCACGGAAGCGATCGGTCCGGATCCTCGCGTTCGTCGCGGCGGGCGTGTCGATCTTCACGTGCCTCGGCATCGTCGCCACCATCGCGGTACCGATCCTGCTCACCCGCCCCGACGCGAGCGCGTGGCTCAGCGAGTCGTGATCGCCTAGCTCGTCGGCGTGCTTGGACGCTTACCGACGGTGCGCCGGCTGATCGAACGACCAGCCGCTCATCGAGGGGGCGCTCCGCGCCCGCGGGCCGGGCGTCAGTCCGCCAGCACCAGACCGTGCGCCACGGCGTAATCGAATGCCTGCGCCGGGTCGATCCGTGCGCCTCGCACCGACGCCGCCACCCATGTGGCCGCGTCGATTCGGGCGCCGCGGAGGTCTGCGCCGCCCAGCTTCAGCCCCACGGTGCGTGCGCCCGCCAGATCGCAGCCGGTCAGGTCGGCCTCGCGCAGGTCTGCGTCCACCACGTTGGCCTCGCGCAGGCGACTGCCGGCGAGGACGGCCTTGCGGAGGTCGAGCCCGCCCAGACCCGCGAGCGTCAGGTCGCAGTCGCGCAGCGTGACCGGCCGCACGCGGCTGTCGCGCACCGTGGTGCCCAGCAGTGAGCAGCCCTCGAAGACGGTGTCCCACAGCAGGGTCCGCTCGAACGTGCAGTTGCGGAACGCGGAGCCGAGGTGCCGCGAGGCCACCATGTCCGCGCCGGTGAAGTCGCACCGGGTGAACGTCGCGCGGGTGGTGGTGACGCGGGAGAGATCGGCGCTGCGGAACGTGCAGTCCTCGTAGACGGCGTCGGTGAAGTCGGTGTCGCGCTGGTCGGAGTCGTCGAGGTCGGTGTCGGTGAGGTGCACCCGGCCACGCTACCGGCGCCCTCCGACGTCCCCGACTGTGGGATGCGCCACTTCCCGGCGCCGTCGGGAACCGTTTCGTGCCGGCGCCCGACTAACCGGGCATGCAGAGTTCCGACGCGCCCGCGATGCGGTGTGCCGATGCCCGGGAGGGCATATCCAGCCGCCTCGACGGCGAGGCGGCGCCCTTGGGCGCCCTCGACGCGCACCTCGTCGGGTGCCCGGAATGCCGGGAGTGGGCGGACGATGCCGCGCGGCTCGAGCGGCTGCCCGCCACCGTCGCCGGCGACGACCCGGCGCCCGTCGTGCCGGCGGCCCCGCCCCGCCACGGCACCGTCGGCCTCGCCGTGGGCACCCTCGTCGCGTACGCGCTGGTGATCGCGGTCGTCGCGAGTCAGGGGACGGAGCGGTACGCGATCAACGGCGACACCTACCCCGGAGCGCTGACCGCGTACGGCGCCGCGATCGGGCGGCTGACGGGGACCCTCGCCGCCGCCGTCACCCTCGGCGCGCTCGTGTTCGCGGTGCTGCGTGCCGCGGTGCAGGACACCGGTGAGCTGGGTCTACGCGGCTACCTCGCGCACGGCCTCGCCCGCCGCGCCGCGCAGGTGTGGGCGGTGGTGTGCGTGCCGATGGTGCTGCTGGCCGCCGCCGACACGGCGGGCCAGAACCTCGCGGACGTGTTCCACGCGGGTGGCGTGTGGGCGCTGATCTCGGCGTCGGAGACGGCCAAGGGATGGTTCTGGTCCTTCGTGTTCGCCGTGATCGTGCTGGTGGCGCTGCAGTCGGCGCTGTCGTGGATCGCGCACGCGTGGCTGCTGCTGCCGGCCGGGCTGGGTCTGTTGGCCGTGACCGTCACCGCCAACGAGGCACAGGGCCCGAACCACGACTACAGCACCTCCGCGCTGATGGCGCTCACCGTCACGGCAGGGGTGTGGCTGGGCGGGCTGTGGGCGCAGTCGACGGTGCCGTGGCGCGCCGAGAAGCGCTGGACCGGCCCCGTGTTCGGCGTGGTGACGCTGGCGTACGGCACGGTGATCGCGCTGATCATGGCGCCCGGCGCCGACCTCACCGGCACGCTGTACGGTCGGTTCGTACTGGCCGCGGGCGTGCTGGTCGCGCTCGCGGCGGTGCTGCAGTTCCTGCGGCGGACGGTGCCCGCCGCCACGCTTCTCACCCTCGCCTGCGGTACGGCGATCGCCGCGTCGCTGCTGACGCCGCCCCCGTTTCTGGCGCACCGGTTCACCATCGGCCAGGTGTTCCTGGGCTACGACGTTCTGCAGCCGCCGAGCGCCGCGCGGTTCGCGACGCTGTGGCGCTGGGACCTGAATCTCGCGCCGCTCGCCGTGGTACTGGCCGTCGGCTACCTGCTGCTCGTGCGCCGGATCCGACGATCGCCCGAGTCCGGTGGCTGGCCCTGGTACCGCACCGCGTGCTTCTTGTTCGGATGTCTCGCGCTGGTGGTGCTCACCAGCTCTGGGATCAACACCTACGCCACCGTTCTGTTCAGCGTGCACATGGTGGCGCACATGCTGATGACGTCGCTGGTACCGGTGTTCCTGCTGCTCGGCGCGCCCATCACCCTGCTCCGGGAGACCCTCACGGGCGGCCCGGCCGAGTGGCTCGAGCGGGTGCTGGCGTCGCGCTCGTTCGAGGTGGCGATGCGGCCCGTCGTACAGATCGCGGTGTTCGCGCTGACCCTGTACGGGCTGTACTTCACCCCCCTGTACGACCGCATCGGCCGCTATCACTGGGGTCATGCCGGGATCTATGCGGTGGTGCTGCTCACGGGCTTCCTCTTCTACTGGCGCGTGTTCCAGATCGATCCGGTGCCCCGGCGAATGCCGTTCATCGGCCGCGTGGGGATGCTGTTGGCGATGATGCCGGTGTCGATGTTCTTCGCGATCATCGTGATGACGATGAACGGCCTGATCGGCCCGCGCCTGTACGGCTACTTCGACCTACCGTGGATGACCGACCTGCACCACGATCAGTTCGTGGGCGGCGTGGTGGCCTGGGCGTGCGACGAGGCCGCGATCGCGCTGGTCACCGTCGGGCTCGTCCTGCACTGGGCGTGGCGGAGTAGTCGTGAGGACGCCGCCGAGACGGAGTGAGACGCGGCCGGGTACCGCGGACGGTTCCCGGCCGCCCTCAGCCGCGGGGCTCGGCGTACCGCCGTAGCCGCAGGCTGTTCCACACCACGAAGAACGAGCTGAAGCTCATCGCGCCGGCGGCGATCAGTGGGTTGAGCAGGCCCGCGGCCGCGACCGGGATGGCCGCGACGTTGTAGCCGAACGCCCACACCAGGTTCGTCTTGATGGTCCGGACGGTCGCGCGGGACAGGCCCAGCGCGTCGGGCACGGCGCCCAGCTCGTCCCGCATCAGCACGATGTCGGAGGCGCTACGAGCCACGTCGGTGCCGGTGCCCATCGCGAGTCCCAGGTCGGCGGTGGCCAGCGCCGGGCCGTCGTTGACGCCGTCGCCCACCATGGCGACGCGCCGGCCCGCCGCACGCAGTTCCTCGATCACGGCCACCTTGCCGTCCGGCAGCACGTCGGCGCGCACCTCGCCGATGCCCACCTGCGCCGCGACCTTCTCGGCGGCGGCGCGGTTGTCACCGGTCAGCAGCATCGTCCGCACCCCGGCCGCGTGCAGCCGGGCCACCGCCGCGGCCGCGTCGGGCTTGACGTCGTCGGCGACCTCGATGACCGCGGCCACCGCGGCGTCCACCTCGACAACCGCCACCGTGCGGCCCGCGTCCG
>NZ_BAABFR010000054.1:0-33283 GCF_039541155.1 Tsukamurella soli | reverse complement strand
CCGGGCAGCAGTGCGCCGAGCGCCCCGGCCTCCACGGCCCCCCGATCACCCGCCCGCCGCGGGATCCAGGCGAGCCGGGCATCCGTCGCATCCGCGAGGGCCGCGGCAGCGGTGAGCGCCCCGGGCGATCCGGCGAGCCGCTCGCCTACCAGGATCAGCGCTCCGGGTCGCGAGAGCCGCTCCGCGAGAGCCGGATCGGCGAGCGTATGCGCCTCCGCGCCCGGAGCACAGGCGATCAGCTCGCCGCCGAGACGGCCGAGGCCGCGTGAGGCGAAGGGGGCGATCGACAGCACCCGCAGCCGCTTCTGCGTCGCCTTGCGCAGCCGCAGGTGCAGGATCGGTGCCTCCTCCTCGGGCTCGAGCCCGGCCAGCAGCACAACGGGCGCGGCCTCCACGTCCGCGTACGTGACCTCGCGCACGCCCGCGACCCGGTCCGCCAGGAAGTCCGCCTCCTCGGCCGAGTGGTCGCGGATCCGGAAGTCGATGTCGTTGGTTCCCAGCACCACTCGTGCGAACGCGGCGTAGGCGTACAGGTCCTCGACGCTGCCCCGCCCGCCGGTGAGCACACCCGCGGCGGTGCCCGTGTGGCCGCTGGCGGCTGTACCTCTGAGGCCGCTCGCGGCCGCAGCGATCGCCTCCGGCCACGACGTCTCCACCAGGGCACCGTCGGCACCCCGCACCAGCGGCGCCGTGATCCGGTCGGCTGCGGCCGCATAGGCGAACGCCCAGCGACCCTTGTCGCAGTTCCACTCCTCGTTGACATCCGGGTCGTCGGCGGCCAGGCGCCGCAACACCTTCCCGCGTCGCTCGTCGACCCGCAGGCCGCAGCCGCTGGCGCAGTGCTCGCAGGCCGACGGTGTCGAGGTGAGGTCGAACGGCCGGGCCCGGAACCGGTACGCCGACGACGTGAGCGCCCCCACGGGGCAGATCTGCACCGTGTTGCCGGAGAAGTACGAGTCCAGCGGTTCGTCGCCGGCCACGCCCACCTGTTGCTGCGCACCGCGATCGAGGAGTTCGACGAACGGGTCACCGGCGATCTGATCCGAGAACCGGGTACAGCGGGCGCAGTTGACACACCGCTCGCGGTCGAGCAGCACCTCGGTCGACAGTGGGATCGGTGTGGGGAATGTGCGCTTGTCCGCCGCCGGGAACCGGCTCACCGTGCGGCCCGCGGTCATGGCCTGGTTCTGTAGCGGGC
Source organism: Tsukamurella soli (assembly GCF_039541155.1). Lineage (NCBI taxonomy): Bacteria > Bacillati > Actinomycetota > Actinomycetes > Mycobacteriales > Tsukamurellaceae > Tsukamurella > Tsukamurella soli. The sequence continues at coordinate 32,085 of NZ_BAABFR010000054.1, read as the reverse complement.
ACTCGCCGCCCTTGTCGCAGACCGGGCAGTCGAGCGGGTGGTTCACCAGCAGCAGCTCCATCACGCTGCGCTGCGCCCGCGCCGCTGCGTCGGACGTGAACTGGGTGTGCACGACCATACCCTCGGTGACGGTGGTGGTGCAGGAGGCGAGCGGCTTGCGCTGCCCCTCCACATCGACCAGGCACTGCCGACACGCGCCGGCCGGAGCGAGCAGCGGGTGGTCGCAGAATCGGGGGATCGCAATACCCAGGCCCTCGGCGGCACGTATCACGAGAGTCCCTGGCGGAACGGCGATGTCGGCACCATCGATGGTGGCGTGCACGAGCTTCTCGTCCGCCCGGGCGTCCGGCGCGATGGTCATCGGGCACCTCCGCCAGTGGCGGGGACGGGCGCGAACCGCATCGAGGCAGTGGGGTCGAACGGGCAGCCGCCGTCGGTGACGTGGCGGACATATTCGTCACGGAAGTACTTGAGCGAGCTCTGGATCGGGCTCGCGGCACCGTCGCCGAGCGCGCAGAACGCCTTGCCCAGCACCCCGTCGGCGACGTCCGCGAGCACGTCCAGGTCGCCGGCGTCTCCCTCGCCGCGCTCGAGCCGGCGCAGCAGCCGCACCAACCAGTAGGTGCCCTCGCGGCAGGGTGTGCACTTGCCGCACGACTCGTGTGCATAGAACTCGGTCCAGCGCAACACCGCCCGCACCACACAGGTGGTCTCGTCGAAGATCTGCAGCGCCTTGGTGCCCAACATGGACCCCGCGGCGCCCACGCCCTCGTAGTCCAGCGGGACGTCGAGGTGGTCGGCCGTGAGCATCGGGGTCGACGACCCGCCGGGCGTCCAGAACTTCAGCCGATGTCCGGGCCGCACACCGCCCGCCAGGTCGAGGATCTCGCGCAGCGTCACGCCCAGCGGCGCCTCGTACTGGCCGGGCCGGGCGACGTGGCCGGACAGCGAGTACAGGGTGAAGCCGGGGGATTTCTCGCTGCCCATCGACCGGAACCACTCGACGCCGCGGCTCAGGATGGCGGGGACCGAGGAGATCGACTCGACGTTGTTGACGCACGTGGGCGACGCGTACAGGCCGGCGACCGCCGGGAACGGGGGACGCAGCCGGGGCTGTCCCCGTCGCCCCTCCAGCGAGTCGAGCAATGCTGTCTCCTCACCGCAGATGTACGCGCCGGCGCCGCCGTGCACCGTCAGCTCGAGCGTGAAGCCCGCGCCGTCGCCGGTCCCGCCGAGCGGAGCGCCGAGGTAGCCCGCCGCGTACGCCTCCGCGACGGCCGCGCGCAGGCGGCGCTGTACCCCCAACACCTCGCCCCGGATGTAGATGAAGGCATGCCGCGCGCGGATCGCGTAGGCCGCGATGATGGCGCCCTCCACGAGGGTGTGCGGCGTCGCGAACATCAGCGGCATGTCCTTGCAGGTGCCTGGCTCGGATTCGTCCGCGTTCACCACGAGGTAGTGCGGCTTGTCCGCACCGGGTTTGGGATCCTCGCCGGGCACGAGCTGTGGGATGAAGCTCCACTTCAACCCCGTCGGGAAGCCGGCGCCGCCGCGGCCGCGCAGCCCCGAGGCCTTGACGGTGTCGATCACCTCGCCCGGCGTCATGGCGAGCGCCCGGCGCAGGCCCTCGTAACCGCCTGCGGCGCGGTAGGAGTCGAGGGTCCACGGCTCCGGGTCGCCCCACCGGGCCGACAGGACGGGGGTGAGCGTCATGATCCTGCCTCTCCCTGCTCCGAGAGCACCGTGAGCCCGGCGAGCGTCGGCTTCCCGCCGACACCGGACGCAGACACCGCGCCGGGGCGCTCGTCTGTGAGACCCGCCAGGAGCCGGGCGGTCTCGCGGAAGGTGCACAGCGGCGCGCCACGCGTCGGTGCGGGCGGGGTGCCGGCGCGCAGGGCGTCGACCAGGGCTCGCGCTGACGCGGGCGTCTGGTCGTCGAAGAACTCCCAGTTGATCATGACGACCGGCGCGTAGTCGCACGCGGCGTTGCACTCGATGTGTTCGACGGTGACGCGGCCGTCGGTCGTGGTGCCGCCCGGTTCGATACCGAGGTGGTCGCAGAGCGTCTCGAGGATCGCGTCGCCGCCGAGCACCGCGCACAGCGTGGTGGTGCACACGCCCACCAGGTACTCGCCGGTGGGGCCGCGCCGGTACATCGAGTAGAAGGTCGCCACCGACAGCACCTCGGCCTCGGTGAGATCGACTGCCGCGGCACAGAACCGGATCCCGGCGGGAGTGATGTATCCGTCCTCGGCCTGCACCAGGTGCAGCAGCGGCAACAGCGCGGACCGCGGCTCGGGGTACCGGGCGATCAGCCGCGTTGCATCCGCGGTGAGCCGCTCGGTGACATCGGCGGCGTAGGACGTGGGCGCGCCGGGCCGGTACAGCTGCACCGACTCGTCCGCCCGGGCGCCGAGCACCAGCGGGATCGGCGCCGGCGAGTCGGGCTGCGGGGCGAAGGGCCGAGTCATCGGTCCACACCTCCCATCACGGGGTCGATGGAGGCGACGGCGGCGATGACGTCGGACACCATGCCGCCCTCGCACATCGCCGCCACCGCCTGCAGATTCGTGAAGCTGGGGTCCCGGAAGTGCACCCGATAGGGGCGGGTGCCGCCGTCCGAGACGGCGTGCACCAGCAGTTCGCCACGCGGGCACTCGATGGACGTCGCCACCTGCCCCGGTGGGACGGGGAAGCCCTCGGTGACGAGCTTGAAATGGTGGATCAGCGACTCCATGGACGTGCCCATGATCTCCGCGATGTGCTTGCGGGAGTTGCCCAGACCGTCGGGCCCGACCACCAGGTCGGCCGGCCAGCCGAGCTTGCCGTTCTCCACCATGACCGGCCCGGGCTGCAGCCGGTCGAGGCACTGCTCCACGATCTTCAGCGACTCGCTCATCTCGCGCACGCGGATCAGGTAGCGGCTGTAACAGTCGCAGCCCGTGTCGGTCTGCACGTCGAACTCGTAGGCCTCGTAGCCGCAGTAGGGCTCGGCGCGGCGCAGGTCGTGGGGGAGCCCCGTCGACCGCAGCATGGGTCCGGTGATGCCGAGCGCCATGCAGCCCGTGAGGTCGAGGTACCCGATGCCGCGGGTTCGGGCGATCCAGATCGGGTTCTCAGTGAGTAGGTCGGACATCCGGCGTAGCTGCGGCGGAAGTGTTTTCAGCAGCTCCCGGATCTTGGAGACGGCGTCGTCGGGTAGGTCGGTCGCGACCCCGCCGGGCCGGACGTACGCGTGGTTCATCCGTAGTCCGGTGACGGTCTCGAAGACGTCGAGGATCGACTCGCGCGCCTCGAAGCCGAACAGCATGGGGGATACCGCACCCAGCTCCATGCCGCCGGTCGCGAGGCACACGAGGTGGCTGGACACCCGGTTCAGCTCCATCAGCAGCACGCGGATCACGGTGGCGCGCTCCGGGATCTGCTCGGTGATCCCGAGCAGCTTCTCCACGGCCAGGCAGTACGCCGTCTCGTTGAACAGGGGCGCGAGGTAATCCATGCGGGTGACGAAGGTGGGCGCCTGCGACCACGTGCGGAACTCGAGGTTCTTCTCGATCCCGGTGTGCAGGAAGCCGATCCCGCACCGCGCCTCCTTGACGGTCTCGCCGTCCAGCTCCAGGATCAGGCGCATCACACCGTGCGTCGAAGGGTGTTGCGGGCCCATATTGACCACGATCCGTTCGTGGCCCTCGGCCTCCTTCGCCAGGTCCTCCCAGTCCTGGCCCATCGCGGTGAACGTCCCGGCCGTCACGAGTAGGCCCTCCGGTCGTCGGGCGGAGCGACGTCGGCGCCGCGGAACTCGACCCCGATCCCGCCGAGCGGGTAATCCTTACGCTGCGGGTGCCCCGACCAGTCGTCGGGCATCTCGATGCGGGTGAGCGACGGGTGGCCGTCGAAGACGATGCCGAAGAAGTCGTAGGTCTCCCGTTCGTGCCAGTCGACGGTGGGATACACGGAGAACAGCGACGGGACGTGCGGGTCGGCGTCCGGGCACGACACCTCGAGCCGGATCCGGCGGCCGTGCGTGATCGACAGCAGGTGCGTCACCGCCCGGAGCTCGGCGCCCGCGTCGTCCGGGTAGTGCACGCCGGACGTGCCGAGGCACAGCTCGAACCGCAGCTCGGGGTCGTCTCGCAGACGCCGCGCCACCTCCACCGAATGCTCCCGCGCGACCCGCAGCGTCACCTCGCCGCGGTACACGACGACCGCCTCGACCGCGGCAGGGTCCAGCCCCCGCGCGGCGGACAGGGCCAGGGCGACACCGTCGAACCCGGGCGGGAGGGGCTCGGAACCCGGCCCCGGCATGACGACCGGGCGTCGAATGCGGCCGTACCCCGACGTGTCGCCCGTCCTGCCGTCGCCGAACATGCCGCGGCGCGTGTGCACGACATCCGGCGCCACCGTGGGTTCGACGGTGGCGGGCACCTCGGGCTCGGGCCGATCGGGGGGTTCGCCGGTGGTCATCGCAGCAGCCCTTTGAGCTCGATGGTGGCGGGCGTCGCCAGCGCTGCGGCCTCGGCGCGGCGCCGGGCCTCCTCTCGGTGCACGCCGAGCGGCTCGCGCTGGATCTCGTCGTGCAGCGTGATCACCGCGTTGAGCAGCATCTCCGGCCGCGGCGGGCAGCCCGGCAGGTAGATGTCCACCGGCACCACGTGGTCCACGCCCTGCACCACCGCGTAGTTGTTGAACATGCCGCCCGAGCTGGCGCACACACCCATCGCGAGGACCCACTTCGGCTCGGCCATCTGGTCGTACACCTGACGCAGCACCGGCGCCATCTTCTGGCTGACGCGGCCCGCCACGATCATCAGGTCGGCCTGCCGGGGCGACGCGCGGAAGGCCTCCATGCCGAATCGCGCGATGTCGAAGCGCGGCCCGGTGGTGGCCATCATCTCGATCGCACAGCACGCGAGGCCGAACGTCGCCGGCCACAGCGAGCCCTTCCGCGCGTAGCCGGCGACCAGCTCGAGCGTCGATAGTAGGAATCCGCCGGGAACCTTCTCTTCTAGCCCCATGCCGGGCACCTCGTCAGTCCCACGAGAGCCCCCCGCGGCGCCATTCGTATGCGTAGGCGACGGTGACGTTCACCAGGAACAGGGCCATCGCCACGAAGCCGAACACACCGAGCGCGTCGAGGTGCACGGCCCAGGGGTAGAGGAACACGATCTCGATGTCGAAGACGATGAACAGCATCGCCGTCAAGTAGAACTTGATGGGGAAGCGGGCGCCGTCGGGAGGCCGCGGCGACGGATCGATGCCGCACTCGTACGCGGCGAGTTTGGCACGGTTGTGCCGACGCGGGCCGACGAAGCGGGCCACCCCGACGGAGAACACGGCGAAGGCCGACGCGATCGCCCCGAGGACGAGGATCGGCACGTAGGGGTTCACGGTCGCGCTCCTTCCGCAGCCCCGCTGCGGTGCGGCCCCGGTGGGCTGTGGGACCGCGTGAGCGGGATTCCCGACGGGCCAAGCCTTTAGGCTCGCCCGGCGTTATGTGAGCTGTGCCACAATCATAGGTCCGAAGTGCCCGAGGGGGTGGCGATCGCCGAATTCGGTCCGTGCGCAGGTCCGGGGTGCCGCTCGCGCAGAAGTCGCACGGCCGTCTCGGCCAGTTCGAAGGGATCGAGGGGACGCGCGACCGCGGCGTCGGCACGCGACCAGCGCGCGAGCCAGGCGTCGGCGGCACGCGCGGTGACCACGAGCAGCGGCGGGCAGGGATCGATCTCGTCGCGCAACTGGCGCGCCAGTCCCATTCCGCCGACGGGTGCGGCCTCGCCGTCCAGGATCACGAGATCGGCACCCTTGTGGTCGAGGATGGAGATGACGGTGGCGGCGGTCGCCGTCTCGGTCACCGTCACCTCGACGTCCGGGGCCGGGTGCGTGCCGAGCGCGCGAACGATCTCCGCGCGGTGTCCCGCGTGCGAGCTGTAGGCGAGGACCTGGAAGCCCCCGGCATCGTCCAGGGAGGCCATGCACCGACCATAGGACGGAGGCGGGCGGCGTGCCTGCGGTTTGGGCGGGGCGGCGCGTCCGACTGCGCACGCGTGGCGCATCCCACTAGGCTAGGCGCGGAGCGTCCATGACCCAAGAGGAGAAGCTCGTGTCCGAAATCATCCAGGTTGGTGCCCGCGAGATCCTCGACTCCCGTGGTAATCCCACGGTCGAGGTCGAGATCGCTCTGGCGGACGGTAGTTTCGCCCGAGCCGCGGTCCCGTCGGGGGCATCGACCGGCGAGCACGAGGCCGTCGAACTGCGGGACGGTGGCGAGCGCTACGGCGGCAAGGGGGTCACGAAGGCCGTCGACGCCGTGCTCGAGGTGATCGCGCCCGAGGTGATCGGCCTGCCGGCCGACGAGCAGCGCATCGTGGACCAGGTCCTGCTGGACCTCGACGGCACGCCGGACAAGGGCCGGCTCGGTGCCAACGCGCTGCTGGGCGTCTCGCTGGCCACTGCGCGCGCCGCGGCCGAGTCGGCCGCCCTGCCCCTGTTCCGCTATATCGGCGGCCCGAACGCGCACATCCTGCCGGTACCGATGATGAACATCCTCAACGGCGGCGCGCACGCCGACAGTGGTGTGGACGTCCAGGAGTTCATGGTCGCCCCGATCGGCGCGGAGACCTTCAAGGAGTCGCTGCGCTGGGGCGCCGAGGTGTACCACTCGCTCAAGTCGGTGCTCAAGAGCAAGGGTCTCGCGACCGGCCTCGGCGACGAGGGCGGGTTCGCGCCGTCCGTTGCCGGCACCAAGGAGGCGCTCGAGCTGATCTCCGAGGCGATCGCGAAGACCGGCCTCAAGCTGGGCACCGACGTGGGGCTTGCGCTCGACGTGGCCGCCACCGAGTTCTACACGGCCGGTGAGGGTTACAAGTTCGAGGGCGTGGTCCGTACCGCCGGCGAGATGGCCGCCTTCTACGAGCAGCTGCTCACCGAGTTCCCGCTGGTGTCGATCGAGGACCCGCTGTCGGAGGACGACTGGGACGGCTGGGTCGAGCTGACCGACGCCATCGGCGACAAGATCCAGGTGGTGGGCGACGACCTGTTCGTCACCAACCCCGATCGGATCGAGGAGGGCATCGCCAAGGGCGCCGCCAACGCGCTGCTGGTGAAGGTCAACCAGATCGGAACGCTCACCGAGACGCTGGACGCCGTGTCGCTGGCCCACAACAACGGCTACAAGACGATGATGAGCCATCGGTCCGGCGAGACCGAGGACACCACCATCGCGGACCTCGCCGTCGCCGTGGGCAGCGGGCAGATCAAGACCGGCGCCCCGGCCCGCTCCGAGCGTGTCGCGAAGTACAACCAGCTGCTGCGCATCGAGGAGGAGCTCGGCGAGGCGGCGCGCTTCGCCGGCGACACCGCCTTCCCGCGGTTCGAGTTCAGCTGATCCGACCGAGGTATCCGCGTCGGCATGGCGCGGGGTGAGGAGAGACACCCACGTGAGCAGAGTCGTCTCACGGCCGGGCGACGGCCGGAGTGTCCGCGACGCCAGGCGACGCGCCGAGTCGTCCGGCGCGAGGCGCGTCGTGATCCTGTTCGTCGTGGTGTGCCTACTCGGCCTCACCCTCGCCATGCCGGTGCGGACGTACCTGTCGCAGCGGTCACAGGCCGACCAGCTAGTCGCCGACCACAGCCGGTTGGTCGGCGAGATCGCGAAGCTCGAGCAGCAGAAGTCGTTGCAGTCCGACCCCGACTACGTCGAGGAGCAGGCGCGACTGCGGCTGCTGTACGTGATGCCGGGCGAGACCGCCTACCGCGTGCAGGTGCCCGGCGCGCCCGCACCGTCGCCCGCCGAGGCGGCGGCGAAGGTGTCACGGCAGAGCCCCTGGTACACGAACGTGTGGCGGTCGATCGCCGTGCCCCACTGATGGGTGCGGCCCGGATGGATCAGGCTCGGGGGGATCAGGCAGGCGTGGGCCAGACGGCGCCCGGCTCCGCGCCGAGCGCGGAGGATCTCGCCACCGTCGCCGCTCAGCTGGGAAGGGAACCCCGCGGCGTGCTGGCGATCGCGTACCGCACCCCGGACCGGGTGCCCGCCGTGGTGACCACAGCGCCGCGGCTGCCCGACGGCACGCCGTTTCCCACGCTCTTCTACCTCACCGACCCGCGGCTGACCGCGGAGGCCAGCCGCCTCGAGAGCGCCGGGGTGATGCGTCGGATGGAGGCGCTGCTGCGCTCCGATGCGGCTGTGGCGGCGAACTACCGCGCGGCGCACGAGGCGTTCCTCGCGGAGCGCAACGCCATCGAGGATCTCGGCACCGACTTCAGCGGTGGGGGCATGCCGGACCGCGTCAAATGCCTGCACGTACTGATCGCGTACGCGCTCGCGAAAGGGCCCGGCACCGTCTGGCTGGGTGACGAGGCCGTGGCGCTCGCCGGTGACGCCGGCCTGCGCGGTACGGCCGTCCCCGCGGACTGGCCGAGGGCCCGGGCCGGCTGGTACGAGACGGATCCGGAGACGCCCGGTGACAGGTGAGATCGTCGCCGCCGTCGACTGCGGGACCAACAGCATCCGCCTGCTCGTGTCGCGCGCGGACGCCGACGGTGCGCTCACCGACCTGACCCGCGAGATGCGGATCGTGCGGCTGGGGCAGGGCGTGGATGCCACTGGAGCGTTCGCCGCCGATGCGTTGGACCGCACCCGCGGCGCACTTACCGACTACGTGGCGACCGCGAAGTCCTTGGGCGCCACCAGGATCCGGATGGTTGCGACGTCGGCCACCCGGGATGCCCGCAACCGCGACGACTTCTTCGGCATGACCGCCGAGCTGCTCTCGACCGTGGTCCCCGGGGCTGTGGCCGAGGTGATCACCGGCGACGAGGAGGCGCGGCTGTCGTTCCGCGGCGCCGTCGCCGGCCTGGACGCCACCGACCCGGTGCTGGTGACGGACCTGGGTGGCGGGTCGACGGAACTGGTGTTGGGGACGGGGGCGTCGGGAGGGCGGCGGGTGACGGTGACCCACGCGTACTCCGCCGATATCGGTTGCGTGCGTCTCACCGAGCGGGCTCTGCACAGCGACCCGCCCACCGACCGCGAGGTCGACCGCGCGCGTGGCATCGCCGCCGCCGAGCTCGACACCGCAGCGCACCGGGTTCCGCTGGGGAGTGCGCGCACCTGGGTGGGCGTCGCCGGCACATTCACCACGCTCGCTGCGCTCGCACACGGGCTCACCGAGTACGACCCGGTGCGCATCCACCGTTCGAAGGTGCCTATCGAGCAGCTGATCTCCCTGTGCCGCAGGCTGATCGGGATGACGTCGGCCGAGCGGGCGGAGCTGGGGCCGATGCACCCGGGGCGCGCAGACGTGATCGGTGGAGGTGCGCTCGTGGCGTTGCTGCTGGCTCAGCGGCTGGCCGCTGCGGGTGTCGCGGACCTGGTCGTGAGCGAGCACGACATCCTCGACGGCGTGGCCATGGGCCTGCTCTCGAAGAGTTAACCCGCTGTTGACAATCTCACAGCCTGCTTGTATCCCATACGGAGGATGGTGGAGTTAGCTTTAATCAACCCCAGATTAAGGAGCTGACATGCAGAACATCGTAGTTGTGCTTGACGGTACGGAGCACACCGCTGCACTGGTTGCTGAGCTGACGTCTGCGGGTGCGCAGGTCACCGCTATCGGACAGAACTTTCGCGAGGTCGTCGCAGTGATGAATCACGGGGTGTATCCCCTGGTCGCGGACCTCGCCGATCCCGAGCAGTGGCCGATAGTCGTCGCCCGCGTCGAAGCCCGCTTCGGTGCCGTCACCGAGGTGATCGACCCGGCCGACCGCCTCGCCGCACGTACTGCGGCCTGATTCATTCCGCGGGCGCGGCTGTGGCCGCCCCGTCCGCAGCTGCATCGCGTCGCTTTCCCGGCGTGGGTCGTACGCGACTCCGCGACCGAGCAGCATCGTCTCGACGTCGTGTCGGTCGGCCGAGACATCCCCTCGTAGTGCGGTCTTCGTCCTCGATGTGCCCCGCCGATGCCTCGCGGGCAACAGGCATGATGGGTTCCCCGGCGAGGCCGACGATGGCGGTCCCGCCCGCCGGGCTGATTTACCCCGACAGCGCAGACTCCGGGGTGAACCGCGCCGGATGTGGTGCGGCTACTTGGCCTTCCACTGGTAGCTGCTGCCGTTCTTCTCACACTTGATCTTCTTGCCCTGGTAGGTGGCGGTGTTGCCGGAGTCCTTCTTGGCGCAGAAGCGGCCGGGAACCGGGGTGCCGGCCGCGTGCGCGGCGGCCATCGGGACGGCAGAGACGGCGAGGGCGGTGAACACGGCGAAAGCGCTGCGGCGAAGTGAGGTCATGCGGGGGACTGTAATGGACCCGATCGGCGAATGCGCAGATAGTGAAAAGTATTACGTGATGTTAGGAACAGTTGCAAAGCTTATCTCCTCGGCCATGCCTCGAGAAGTTCGATAGCGGTCAGGACCTCGGTCGAATCGGCCCGATCCTGACATCTGTGTCCATACGCGCGCGGATAGACCGCGATTGTGACCGTGGGGCCGCGAGGGCGCGGTTATACCCCGACACAAGTCCAGTGCGTCGCCGTCCCCACCACAGGTCGCCGTCCCCACCGGAGGTCGTGCGTTCGGTAGGGATCCGGACGCGACGTGGGGCGAGCGACTTTCGATAGGGGAACGGCGGCTGCGGGTCTCGATCAGCGCTGTACGGCCTTGGCCACGCTGATGCATCGGGTTATCCAGTCCTGCTCGTCGGCATCGAGGGCGCGGTCGCCGCGCCTGGCGTCCTCGACCGTCCAGTGTGCGCTGAGCACCATCCGTACGATCACCCAATCGCGGGTGCGGTCTTCGTCGAATCCCGCCGCCTCGATCACCGTGTAGAAGCGCCGCTGGATCGATTGGCGCAGGTAGCCCTCCATCTCGTCCCAGCGGTTCCACAGCAGCGGTGCCACTTCGTAGTGCGGGTCGCCGGACATCGGCTTCGGGTCGATAGCGAGCCAGGGCTCACGGTCACCGGCGAGGACGTTCGCGTAGTGCAGGTCGCCGTGGACCACGCGGCCGACCGACTGCGGATCGGCTACGAACTCACGACCGCGCTGCACCGCCTGGTCGATGAGGCGACGCGGCACAGGGACCTCGCGGGCGTCGCGCTGCAGCGCGTCGAGCCAGCGCTCGAGCAGGCCCGTCAGCGGGTGCAGCCGGGCGGGCGCCGGGCGGTGGAGGCGCGGGTACAGCCCTGCCACGATCTCACACGCCTGTAGGTCCCACTCCTCGGTGAGGTCGCGGTGCTGCAACTTCTCGAGCAGCATCACACGTCGGGCGGGGTCGGCGCGATACATGCGCACGGCACCGTCGCCCGCCCAGAGCGTGAGCGCTAGATGCTCGTGCTCGGACTCCCGGTCACCGTCGAACGCGGCCTTGAGCACCGCTTCGGTGCCGTCCGTGCGGCGGACCGGCAGCACCAGGGATGCGTGGCCGTGGAGTGGTTCGCCGTCTCGCTGGAGTTCCCATTCGCGCAGTACGCCGTCGCATAGGCGAGGGAGGCGGTCCAGCCAGGACGCCCAGTCGGGGCCCAGGCGGCGTCGTTCGTCGAGGCCGGCCGGGATGTCCACGTCGGCCAGCGTAGGCGGTCCGTGGATCCGCAGTGCCCCCACAGGGATTCGAACCCTGACTGGACCGATTTTAAGTCGGCTGCCTCTGCCGGTTGGGCTATGGGGGCGACGGGGATGAGCCTAGGGCACGCCGCGGAGCGGCAGCCGGACGCACGCGGCGTCAATGTGGGTTGACAGATCAGGCGTGTCAACCTAGATTGACAGCGTGAGCTCACCACACACCCTCATCGATTCGGCGGCCTCCGAGGATCCGGCGCAGGGGCTGCGGGCGGTCGTCGCCCTCCGCAGGCTCGCGGATCAACTCGAGGCGGTTCAGGTTGCCAACGCCCGGCGGCTCGGCTGGTCGTGGCAGGACATCGCTCGGCACCTCGACGTGACCCGGCAGGCCGTCCACAAGAAATACGGAAAGTAGGCACTGCAATGTTCGAACGATTCACTCGGGAGGCGCGGGCGGCCGTCGTCCTCGCGCAGGAGGAGGCGCGCGACCAGGGCGCCGACCGGATCACCGCGACCCACCTGCTGCTCGGCGTCCTCACCGGACCGCCGGCCGATGCGCAGCGCCTCCTTGAAGGAACCGGAGTCACCGTCGACGGTGTCCGGGCGGGCGCGGGCGATCGGGTTCTGACCGACACCGACGCCGAGGCTCTGCGTGGCATCGGTATCGACCTGGATGCGGTGGCCGCGGCGGTGGCACGCCGATTCGGCGCCGACATCCGGCGGCCGGTCCGCAAGCGGTTCCGTGCCGGCCACATCCCATTCGACACGGGCGCCAAGAAATCGCTGGAAGTCGCGGTGCGGAATGCCGTCGCGCACGGCGACAGGTCGATCCGCGCCGAGCACGTGCTGTTCGGCATCGCCTCCTGCGACGACGCGTCGGTGTACGCGACGATCGAGACGATGGTTCCGCTCGCGGATCTGCGCTCCCGGGTCGAGGCGCTGCTCCGGCCCGCTGCCTGAAACGGAGGTACGGTCGCGGGAACTCTGCCGGCTCGCCACACGTTGGGTAAGGTGTTGGTAAAGAAAACTCGACTCGGGCGTCTCGAAACGCGCGTGTCGGGCGGGAACCCGTTGGGGCTCGGCGTTCGTTGAGCAGAATGAGAGCGATACCTCCGGGGGCGCCTACCAGGCGGCCCCTCCTAGAAAGGACCGAAGGTGCGGGAGAGCAGTAACCCGGTGCTCCGCAATCTTGTGCGCGGCAACCGACAGCAACAGGCCGGTGGCCAGCAGGCGCCCGGCTATCAGCAGGGATACCCCGGGCAGGCATACCCCGGCAGCGGCTACCCGCAGGGATACCAGGGGGCCGCGAACTTCGGTGCGGGCGCTGCCGGCATGGCCCAGGGCATGCAGTGGCAGCAGGGCCAGCAGCCGTACGTCCAGCAGCCGCCGGCCACCGGCGCGCGTGCGATAACCGTCGACGATGTGGTCACCAAGACCGCAGCGACGCTCGGCGTGGTGATCCTGTTCGCGATCGCGGCCTACGCGGCGATCGCCGTGACCTCGTCCGACGGCAGCTACCCGCTGGCCATGCCGCTGATGGCGATCGGCGGCATCGGTGGCTTCGTCCTGGTGATGATCGCGAGCTTCGGTCGCAAGTCCGACAGCGCTCCGATCGTGCTGAGTTACGCGGCCTTCGAGGGGCTGTTCGTGGGCTCCATCAGCTACGTCTTCGGAAACCTCGTTGTCCAGGGCGTCAACGCGGGCTCGCTGATCGCGCAGGCCGTGCTCGGCACGGTCGGCGTGTTCGTGGGCATGCTGGTGGTCTACAAGACCGGCGCGATCCGCGTCACCCCGCGCTTCACACGCATGATGGTGGCGGCGATCTTCGGAGTCCTGGCGCTCGCGCTGGGCAACCTGGTGATCAGCCTGTTCACGCACGACGGTGGCCCGCTGCGCAACGGCGGCACGCTGTCGATCGTCTTCTCGCTCGTGTGCATCGGGATCGCGGCGTTCAGCTTCCTGATCGACTTCGACCAGGCCGATCAGCTGATCCGGGCGGGCGCACCGTCGAAGGCGGCGTGGGGCGTGGCACTCGGCCTCACCGTCACGCTGGTGTGGCTCTACATCGAGATCCTGCGCCTGCTGAGCTACCTGTACGACAGGTAGCTGCTAGGACGTGTGTGACTCCAGCGGATCCGTGTGATCCATGGGGTCCGGGCGGACGCCTCGCATCGCGCGCACGACGCGCGTTGTGAGGCGTTCCTCGTCTCGGGGGGCGACGGGCTCCGGGCCGGGGACCGGTTCCTTCTGTTCGCCGACGCCCTCCAGCACGGCGGGCAGGAGTTCCTCCGCGGCGAGGGCGTAACCCTCGGCCGACGGATGGAAGTGGTCGGCCGACAGCATTCGCTCCGGGGCCTGGAGGAACTGCGTCGCCAACAGGCTGAGCGGAACGGGACGCCCGCCCGCCGCCTTCACATGCGCCCGCTGCCGCGCCGCAAGGCGCAGCCCGTAGCGGCGGATCAGCGACCGCAATGGCTGCGGGATCGCGGAGATCACACCGATGTCGGGGCACGTGCCCACTACGACGGCCGACCCCTCCGCGCGTAGCTTGCGCACGCCCCGGCCCAGCCGACGCGCGGACGCCTCGATGCCGTTCATCGCCGTGACGTCGTTGGCGCCGATCAGGATCACCGCCACCGTCGGCGGGGGGCCGGCGACCAGCATCGCGTCGATCTGCCCGCCGAGACCGCGCGACGTGGCCCCGACGATCGCCTTGGTCGACAGTTGCACGCGCTGCCCCGTCGCCTCCGCGACACCGCGCGCGAGCCGCACCCCGGGTGTCTCCTCGGCGTCGTTGCAACCGAGGCCGCACGCCGTCGAATCACCGAAGATCATCAGCCGGATCGCCGCCGGATGCGCGGCGCTGAGCCGCTCGACGGAGTGCTGGCCGGGTATGTACACGCCGTCCTTCGACGGTGCCCTGTCGGTCCGATGTGGGATCACCGTCCGCGCTTGCTTCGCCTGCTCCGTCAAGAACGTGTACACCGCCCACGTCATCCCGGCCCCGCCAGCCGCGGCGACGGACGCGCGTACGGCGTCTCGCGCCGCTCGCCCCCGCGTATATCCCATACGCCCAATCTAACCGTGGTGGCTGGGGAATCGTCTGTGCAGCACCGGGCCCGAACGGATCGGCTCGATGGGGGATGGGACGATGGATGCATGCGCATCGCAGGACATGTATCCGAGCTGATCGGCGACACCCCGCTCGTCCGCCTCAATTCCGTCGTGGCGCCGGGTTCCGGGCTCGTGGCGGCCAAGATCGAATACCTCAACCCCGGCGGCAGCAGCAAGGACCGTATCGCGGTCAAGATGATCGACGCCGCGGAGGCGTCCGGTGAGCTGAAGCCCGGCGGCACCATCGTCGAGCCCACGTCCGGAAACACCGGCGTCGGCCTCGCGCTCGTGGCGCAGCAGCGCGGCTACGACTGCGTGTTCGTGTGCCCCGACAAGGTCAGTGAGGACAAGCGGAACGTGTTGCGCGCCTACGGCGCCGAGGTCGTGGTGTGCCCGACCGCTGTGCCGCCCGAGCACCCCGACTCGTACTACAACGTCTCCGACAGGCTCACCCGCGAGATCCCGGGCGCCTGGAAGCCCAACCAGTACTCCAACCCCAACGGCCCGGCGTCGCATTACGAGACCACCGGTCCCGAGATCTGGCGCGACACCGAGGGGAAGGTCACCCACTTCGTGGCCGGCGTCGGCACCGGCGGCACCATCACGGGCACCGGCCGCTACCTGAAAGAGGTCTCGAACGGAGCGGTCAAGGTGGTCGGCGCCGACCCCGAGGGCTCCGTCTACTCGGGTGGCACCGGCAGGCCGTACCTGGTCGAGGGCGTGGGTGAGGACTTCTGGCCCGAGGCATACGACCCCACGATCCCCGACGAGATCATCGCGGTCTCCGACGCCGACTCGTTCGACATGACCCGCCGGCTGGCCCGCGAGGAGGGGCTGCTGGTGGGCGGCTCGTGCGGGATGGCGGTCGTGGCCGCCTTGCGCGTCGCGGAGCGCGACCCGGACGCCGTCGTCGTGGTGTTGCTGCCCGACGGTGGCCGCGGCTACCTGTCGAAGATCTTCAACGACAAGTGGATGAGCAGCTACGGGTTCCTGCGAAGCCCCATGGACGCGAAGGCCCCTGAGGCGCTGGTCGGCGACGTGCTGCGCGGCAAATCCGGCGAGCTTCCCGACCTCGTGCATACGCACCCGTCGGAGACCATCCGCGACGCGATCGAGATCCTCGGCGAGTACAACGTCTCGCAGATGCCGGTGGTGGGTGCCGAGCCGCCGATCATGGCCGGGGAGGTTGCCGGCGCCGTCACCGAGCGTGAGCTGCTCTCGGCGGTATTCGAGGGCCGGGCGTCGCTCGCGGACCCCGTGAGCAAGCACATGGGGCCCGCGTTCCCGCTGATCGGAGCGGGCGAGCCCATCAACGTGGCCATGACCGCGCTCGGTGAGTCCGACGCACTCATGGTGGTCGACGACGGCAAGCCGGTGGGTGTCATCACCCGGCACGACGTACTCGGATTCATCTCGCACGGGAAGAAGTAGGTACCTCAAGTGAGCGAACATAAGAGCGCCGCCGACCGCTACGCGGCCAAGGGCTTCTCGACCACGGCGATCCACGCGGGCTACGACCCGGACCCGCTGACCGGCGCCGTCAACGTCCCCATCTACGCGAGCTCGACGTTCAAGCAGGACGGCGTCGGCGGCATGCGTGGCGGCTTCGAGTACGCGCGTACCGGTAACCCCACCCGGCAGGCGTACGAGGCGAACATCGCTGCCATCGAAGGCGGGACCTTCGGGCGGGCGTTCGCGTCCGGCATGGCGGCCACCGACGCGATCCTCCGCGCCACACTGCGGCCCGGCGACCATCTGGTGATCCCCGACGACGCGTACGGCGGCACCTTCCGACTGATCGACAAGGTGTTCTCGCAGTGGGGGATCGAGCACACCCCCGCCGCCGTGAACGACGTGGACGCGGTGCGTGCTGCCATCCGCCCGAACACCAAGCTGGTGTGGGTCGAGACGCCCACCAACCCGCTGCTGAACATCGGTGACATCGAAGCCCTCGCGGGGGTGGCACACGACGGTGACGCGCGACTCGTCGTCGACAACACCTTCGCCAGCCCCTACCTGCAGACGCCGCTCGCGCTCGGCGCGGACGTCGTGCTGCACTCCGCGACGAAGTACCTGGGTGGGCACAGTGACACCGTCGGCGGCGCGCTGGTGACGAGCGACGAGCAGCTGGACGCCGACGTCGCCTTCCTGCAGAACGGTTCCGGCGGCGTGCCCGGTCCCTTCGACGTGTACCTCACGCTGCGCGGGATCAAGACCCTGGGCGTGCGGATGGATCGGCACTGCGACAACGCCGAACAGGTCGTCGAGTTCCTCAGCGGCCGGCCCGAGGTGGCGTCCGTGCTGTACCCCGGCCTTCCGTCGCATCCGAACCACGCGGTGGCGGCGAAGCAGATGCGGCGATTCGGCGGCATGGTGTCGGTGCGCCTGAAGGGCGGCCTCAAGGCGGCGCAGCGACTGTGCGCCCGGACCGAGGTGTTCACGCTGGCCGAGTCGCTGGGCGGCATCGAGTCGCTCATCGAGCACCCCGGCGCGATGACCCACGCGTCCACCGCCGGCTCCCAGCTGGAGGTCCCTGCCGACCTGGTCCGCCTGTCCGTGGGCATCGAGGACATCGGTGACCTGATCGCCGACCTGGAGAACGCGCTGGGCTGACAACCGGGCCTGCAGCACGATCGCGCTCCGAAGGGCGGACCGCGGTGCGGTCGTCCGCGAGTGACCCCCGCCGACGGAAGGGTGCACATGTTGGGCGACGGAAGGGTGCACATGTTGGGCGATGCGACCTGGCCGCAGATCGACGCCGAACCGCCCGCCGTGCTGATCGTCCCCGTCGGCGCGGTCGAGCAGCACGGACCGCACCTGCCACTCGACACCGACACCCGCGTCGCCGTCGCCGTGGCACGGACGGTGGCGGCCGCGACGCCGGGAACGGTGTGCGCCCCGGCGCTGGCGTACGGCGCGTCCGGCGAGCACGAGGGTTTCCCGGGGACGGTGTCGATCGGCACCGAGGCGTTGGCGGCGATCCTGCTCGAGTACGGCCGCAGCGCCTGCCGCTGGGTGCCGCGCCTGCTGCTGATCAACGGCCACGGCGGCAACGCGCAGGCGGTGGCGGGTGCCGTCCGCCGCCTGCGGTACGAGGCCCGAGACGTCGCATGGGCCGCATGCGATCCCCGCGGCTCCGACCCGCACGCCGGATTCGCCGAGACGTCGATGCTGCTGCACCTGTGCCCGGAGTCGGTGCGGCTGAGCATGATCGAGGTCGGCGACACCCGCCCGCTCACCGAGACCCTGCCGCTGCTGCGCGCCGGGGGCACCCGTGCCGTCACCGCCAATGGGATCCTGGGCGACCCTCGTGCGGCGACCGCCGCCGACGGTCTGCGGCTGTTCGACGAACTCACGGCGCGGATCGTCGCTGCGACCCGGACATGGGCGCCCGACGAGCACGGCCGACTGAAGGCGGGGCGCTGACATGACGGCCCGACTGCCGGACGGGTTCCGCGCCCGACTCGACCCGGCTGTGCGCCGCGCAGCCGGCGGTCGGGTGTTGCTCGGCGGCGCGCCCCTGCGGTTGCTGCGGCTGGCGCCCGCCGCCGCCGAGATCATCCGTGGCGATGGCACGGTCACCGTCGGCGACGACCGCGGCGCCGCCGTCGTACGCCACCTGCTGGACGCCGGGATCGCGCAGCCGGCCCCGGACCCCGGCTCGCGGGGGCAGGGCGTCACCGTCGTGGTACCGGTGCGGGACAACGCGTCCGGGGTCGATCGCCTGCTGCGCGCGCTGCCCGGGCTGCCCGTCGTGGTGGTGGACGACGGTTCCGCACAACCGATCCGGCCCGCCGGTGCCCGCGTGCTGCGCACCGAGATCTCGCGCGGTCCCGCCGCGGCCCGCAATCTGGGGATCGCCGCTGCGGACACGGAGCTCGTGGCCGTGCTGGACTCCGATGTGGTGCCGCAGCCCGGGTGGCTCGACGCGCTGCTGCCGCACTTCGACGACCCGGCCGTGGCCCTCGCCGCGCCGCGCATCGTCGCGCTCGATCCGGGTGGGGGCGCCCGCGCCGGGGCGTGGGGCCCCGTCGCGCGGTACGAGTCGGTGCGCTCGTCCCTCGACCTCGGCCGCCGCGCCGCCGCGGTCCGTGCCGGCACCCCCGTCGCCTATGTGCCGAGCGCGGCGATGATGTTGCGGCGCAGCGCCTTCGACGAGTGTGGCGGGTTCGCGCCGGATATGCACGTGGGCGAGGATGTGGACCTGTGCTGGCGGCTGGCGGACGCGGGCTGGTGCCTGCGCTACGAGCCGGCGTCCGAGGTGGCCCACGATCATCGGGTGAGAGTGTGGGACTGGTTGCGGCGCAAGGCGTTCTACGGAACCAGTGCGGCGCCGCTGGCGATCCGGCATCCGGGGCTGGTGCCGCCGGTCGCGATGTCCGGCGCTACCCTCGCCGGGGTGGTGGGACTCGCGACCGGGACCCGCGTCGGGCTCGCCACGGCCGTCGCGTCGCAGGCGTACGCGGCCGTGAGAGTGGCCGGGACCCTCGACGGCGTACCCGGCCGCGGCCCGTTGGTCGCGGCGATCGTCGCGCGCGGATTCCTGGGCGGGTGTCGTCAGGCGGCGTCGGCGATGTGGCGGCACTACTGGCCGATAACCCTTGCGGCCGGGTGCTTGTCGCGCCGGGTGCGGCGTGCCGCAGCCGGCGCAGCGGTGGCCGACGGTGCCCTCGACTGGTGGGAGCGGCGCCGCCCCGCGGGCTCGGGTCGAGGAGGGAAGGGCCCCGACCCGCTGACCCACATCGTGCTCCTGCGTGCGGACGACATCGCCTACGGTGCCGGGCTGTGGCGCGGTGCGGTGACCGCGCGCAGCGCAGCCGCCCTGCGGCCACGGATCACCTGGTGACCGACCCGGCGGCCGGACCGTTCGACGTGATCGTGGTGGGCGCCGGATCCGCCGGGTCGGTGGTGGCCGGCCGGCTCGCGGAGAACCCGGCCGTGCGGGTGTTGCTCATCGAGGCGGGTCCCCCGGCGCTGTCACCCGGTCCGGTGGGGGTGCTTCCGGTCGGGCCGGGCGCGGACGGGCTGCTGCGCTACCGCGACGAGGTCGCTCCGGGCACGTGGATCGCCGCCGCGCGGGGCGGCCGGGTGGGCGGCGGCAGCGCCGTGAACGGGGCGTACCTGCTGCGTGCTCGGCCGCCGGACTTCGCGTCCTGGCCGCCGGGCTGGGACGCGGCCACCATGTCGGGCTGTTACGACCGGATCCGTCTGCCGCGCACGGTTCGGCCCCCGACGGTGTGGCATCCGGCGAGCCGGGCCGTCGTGGAAGCTGCTGTGGAACAGGGATATCGGTTCCGTCTCGACCTCGACGATCCGGAGCCCGAGGGGGCGGGCGTGGTCGGCGCGGTGGCGGTTAACGTCCTCGGCGGGCGCCGGATCGACGTCGCCGAGCGCTACCTCGCGCCCAGGTCGAACCTGCGGGTCCTGACGGGCCGTGCCGTCCGCCGCGTGCTGCTCGCCGGGCGCGGCGACGGCCTGCGCGCCGTCGGCGTCGAACTAACCGATGGGGCGACGGTGTCGGCGGGGCGGATCGTGCTCAGCGCGGGCGCGGTCGGCACGCCGCGGGTGTTGCACCGCTCGGGGATCGGCCCCGCCCCCGATCTGCGCCGGGCCGGCATCTCGGTGGTCGTCGACCTGCCCGGGGTCGGCCGCGGCGGCACCGACCACCCGGAGGTCACCGTCGCACTGGACGCCGAGCGCCTCCCCACGGCTGCCGGCGCGGCGACCGACCGGCCGCTGCTCGAGGTCGCCGTCGAGGCGCATCTGCCCGCGGGGGCGGTCGAGCTGCGGCCGTACACGGCGCCGTTCGGAGTGGTGATCCCCGGGGTCGTCGACCCGTTGCTGCGCATCGGCGTCTCCGCCATGGGGTCGCGGGCGCCCGTGGCCGTGTCCGTCGCCGTCGACCCGGCCGAACCCGCGTTCGTGCGGCGCACGCCGTCCGCGGCCGACGATGCCGCGCTCGCCGCCGGCGTGGCCCTCGCGCGCGAGCTGGTCCCGACGCTGCCGGGCCCCCCGGATCGCTCGGCGCCACTGCACCTGTGCGGCACCGCCCGGATGGGTGTCGACGGTGATCGTGGCGCCGTCGTGGACGCGGGGCTGCGAGTCCGGGGCGTAGACGGGCTCTATGTGGCCGACGGATCCGCCGTCCCCGTGGTCCCCTCGCGGGGCCCGCACGCGACGGTGATCGCGCTCGCCGAGCGGTTCGTGCTGATCGCCACGACCGATTCAGGGCCGCTCCGGGCCTGAAATCCGCCGTTGCACGGCCGGCGCAGGGCGGCGCCGTCTCATACGGCGCAGCCGAAACGCGCGCGACACGCCGTGCGACAACGAGCGGAAACCTGGGCACGGGGGTCTGAATGGTAACGAAACGGTCTCCAAGCTTCGGCTCAACTTTCGCGCGCGTCGCTCCTGCGATTAGTGTGTTGCTTGTTGTATGGAGTGGCACAAGTGGCTGGAGTGGACGTTGAGGCCTAACCAGAGCAGGAAGGTGCGCAATTTCGCGTACGGTGGCACCGCAGTGGTGACTGCCGCCGCGATCGCCGCGGCCTGCACGCTGACCTCGGGAAACCCGGCGGGCTACGGGCAGGGGTTGCGATACGACGCGGTCCCCGGCGCCACGAGTCCGGGGGAGGCGCCGCCACCGTCGGGGGCGTCCGCCGCACCCGGCGTCGGAGCGAACCCAGGGGCGCACCCGCAGGGTCGCACGAGCGACGCGCCCCCGCCGCCGCCGAAGCCGATCCCGGCCACCAAGATCATCACCAAGACGGTCCAGGCCCCCGCGCCACGGATAACGGTCACATCACCGCCTGCGCCGCTGCCCGTCCACGTCGCGCCCACGCACACGGAACCGGCGCGCACCGCTCCCGCGCGCATCGACCCGGTGCAGAGGACCCCGGCGCGCCCGACCATCACCCCGCCCGACACGACACCTCCCGACACGACCCCGCCCGACACGACCCCGCCCGACACCGACGTCCCGGAGGCGCAGTCCACCGCCACGTCCACGACCACGGTGACCGAGCCGCCGTCGCCCGGCGACCCCGGCGTGCAGTCACCCGGCGACCCGGGCGCGCAGGTGCCCGGTGACCCCGGCGTGCAGGTGCCCGGCGATCCCGGCGTGACCTCACCCGGTGATCCCGGCGCGACCTCACCCGGCGACCCCGACGCGCCGCAGGTCGCGAGTGATCCGGCTACGACGGTGCCGATATACACGTCGAGCGCCGGCGCGGACTGCGCAGTGAGCAAGTGCATCGCGCTGACGTTCTCGGGCGGACCGGGCCCAGAGACGCGGCAGTTCCTGCAGGTGTTGCAGGCGCACGGCGCGCATGCCACCTTCTTCGTGACCGGTGCACAGGTGACGCAGAACGCCGACGTCGTCGCCGCGATCGCGGGTTCGGGCAACGAGATCGGCAACGGCACGTTCTCGCAGCCCGACATGACCACGCTGTCCGCCGCCGACCAGGCCACCGAACTCAGGGAGACCGACGACGCCGTGCGGTCGGCCACGGGGATCGAGCCCACGCTGTTCCGCCCGATGGGCGGCCACACGAGCAGCGACGTGGTGGCGGCGGGCAAGCGTCAGGGCCTCACCGAGGTGCTGTGGGACCTCGACACGCAGGACTACAGCGACCAGTCGGACCCGTCGGCCGTCGCGGCCGCGATCGAGCGGGCCAAGCCGGGCCAGATCGTGATGCTGCACGACACGTTCGCGGCGTCGGCGACGGGGCTGGACCAGGCGCTGACGGTGCTCGCGAAGAAGGGGTATGTCTTCGTCACCGCGAGCCAGCTGCTCGGGTCACGCCGGTAGCTGCTCGGGTCGCGTCGCTGGATCGCCGAGACGACGAACGCGGGGCGTGTCCCGATCAGGACACGCCCCGCGTTCTGCGGTCTCGCCGGCGATGTGCCGACCGGGTCAGGAGTGGTACGGCTCCGCGCTGACCAGCGTCACCTTGATGGTTGCGCCGCTCGGGATGGTGTACTCGCGGGTCTCGCCGACCTTCGCCTCGATCAGGGCGTGGCCCAGCGGCGAGTTGGGTGAGTAGACCTCGAGCTTGCCGTCCTGGGCCCCCTCCTCGCGGGTTCCGATCAGGAAGGTCTCGTGGTCCGACTCGTCGCCGTCGTAGTAGACCTTGACCACCGAGCCGGGCAGTGCGACGCCCGACTGCGACGGCGCCTCGCCCACCTTCGCGTTGTTCAGCAACTCCTGCAGCTGGCGGATGCGCGCCTCCTGCTGGCCCTGCTCCTCGCGGGCCGCGTGGTACCCGCCGTTCTCCTTGAGGTCACCCTCCTCGCGGCGCTCGTTGATCTCGGCAGCGATGACGGGCCGGTTGGCGATCAGCGCCGTGAGCTCGGTCTGGAGGCGCTCGTGTGACTCGGGAGTCAGCCAGGTCACCTGAGTGTCGGTCATCTCGTCACTCCATTTCGTAGGTATCGGGCACGGTCTCGTCGTGCGGTGATGTGTCGCCGGACGGGCCTCAGAGAGTCCGCTGACCTGCGGCATCACCCGTAAATGCAGCAATACACGGCTCCGCGGCGGAACCGTGCATCCGACGATCATAGCACCGACGGACCCGATGCGCCCTCGGCGGCTGTGACCCGCGTCGCACGCGCGAGCGCGTCCTGGTAGCTGGGTTCGCGGGCCTTGACGTACCAGCACACGAGGTAGCTGATCGGCATGATCGCGATCTCGACCAGCGTCTTCCAGAGGAAGCCGAGGATCGTGTAGTTGAGGAACTGGCCCGGGGACGTGAAGCCGAGGGCGGGCGCGGCGATGGAACAGAAGACCAGGGTGTCGAAGAACTCGCCTACCACCGTGGAGCCGAGCAGCCGCGACCACAGCATCTTCTCGCCGGTCCATGCCTTCATCTTGACCAGGACGAACGAGTTCATCAGCTCGCCGCACACGTAGCCCGACAGCCCGGCCAACAGGAACCGCGGAACGACGCCGGCGATGGCGTCGAACGCCGCCTCGTTGTGCCAGTCGGGGGACGCGGGGAGCTTGCTGGTGATCCAGAAGCACAGGGCGGCCAGGGCGAGGATCGCGAAGCCGGCCAGGATCACACGTCGCATCGCGCGGAATCCGTACACCTCGGAGATCACGTCACCCAGCACGTAGGCGAGCGGGAAGAGGTAGAAGGCGCCGTCGGTGGCGATGCCGTCGATGTGCAGCCCGAGGATGTCGAGATGTAGTGACGGGGCGAACACCACCGCCTTGGTGGTGGTGATGTTGGAGATGATCATCACGCCGGCGAACAGGCCGACCATGATCATGAGGTAGGGGCTGGACAGTGTCGCGTACGCCGGCGTCGCGCGGAGCGAGGCCGGCCGTCCAGACTTGTTGGTTTCGGTGTCGGTCATGCGCGGCAGGTTAGCCGCACGTGAGCTGGGGCGCTCGGTCGGGCGGGGCGGTAGGCCGCCCGGGCCGCTGGGCGGCCGACGCGCCACGCAGTAGCCGACGGCGCGGTCAGGCCGGAGTGGAGCGGCAGCCGACCAGTTCGGCGGGCCCGACCTTGGCGGCGAGCTCACCGATCAGTGCGATGGGGATCTGCCGCGGGTCGCTGAACCGCAGGCAGCGGGTGCCGATCCGGCCGACGACACCGTCGCACCGGTCGGGGAGGAGCCGCGCGTAACGCTCGCGGAACCACGAGGAGATCTGCTCGTCGCCGTAGAGCCCGAGGTGGTAGATGGAGATGCCACCGCGCTGCGATGCCAGGGAGAGGAAGGGGAGCGGGGTGCGCGGATCGCCGCTATGGCCCTTGCTGAAGGCGCTGGCAGGCACGATCCAGGAGATCATGCCGTACTCGACCACGGCCTCGCAGCGCCGACCGAGTCGCGCGGTGATGACGTCGTACAGGGCACGGATCACCGTGCGCCGATCCTCCGGCACGGTCTCGAGGAAGTCGGTGATCGCCGCCGGAAGGCCGGTGGAATCGGCTGCCGGCAAGGATGTCTCGTGCGGATTCGGCACGCCCGGCGCTGAGGTCATGGCGGCTTCCTCCTGATCCTCCTGCGCGAGCGGGCTCCTCGCTATCGATCAAGATACGCCGGAACCGCGGTCCCGCAACCGAACACCTGACCCACTGCCGGCGCTCCGTTCGTGTGCACGCGTGCGGTCACGGTCACGACGGCGTCGTGCGCAGGCGGGACGTAGAACTCGCGGCGGCCGATCTCGGTGCCGTCCCGGTCCTTGACGTAGACGATGCAGCTCACCGCCTGCGCCGGGTTCTGGCGGGTCACGGTCACGTCCACCGCCGCTGTGGACGGGTCGATCAGCTCGTACCCGGCCGTGGCGCCGGAGACCGGTTGCGCCGCGAACTTGCGGTAGCCGACATACGCGATCACCAGGCCCAGGATCACGACCACCACGCTGCCGGCCATCAGGATGCGGCGCGTCCAGCGCGGATCGTGCTGGTCGGGGTAGCGCCCCGCCGGGACAGTGCTCGCCTGCGACATGCCTCCATGCTGCCGTATCGCCGGCGAGGTGCGTGCGGGCACCGTCGTCGCCCGCGCACGGAACCCTGCCGGGCGCGGTACGCGGCCGATCGTGGACACTGGAGCGCATGACCGGTTATCGTCTCCTCGCCGTGCACGCCCACCCCGACGACGAGTCGAGCAAGGGTGCCGCCACGATGGCGCGCTATGCAGCCGAGGGCAACGACGTCATGGTCGCCACGTTCACCGGCGGTGAGCGCGGCGACGTCCTCAACCCCGCGATGGACGTGCCCGGGATCAAGGACAGGCTCTCCGAGGTCCGGCGCGAGGAGATGGCCAAGGCCGCGGCCGTGCTCGGCGTCCAGCACCGCTGGCTGGGCTACGTCGACTCGGGGTTGCCCGAGGGCGACCCCAAGCCGCCGCTGCCCGAGGGCTGCTTCGCGCTGGTCCCGCTCGAGGAGTCGACGGAGGCCCTGGTTCGGCTGATCCGCGAGTTCCGCCCGCACGTGATGATCACCTACGACGAGAACGGTGGTTACCCACACCCCGACCACATCCGTACTCACGAGGTATCCATGGCGGCATACGACGCGGCCGCGGACCCCGCCCGGTACCTCGATGCGGGGGCGCCGTGGGCGATCTCGAAGCTGTACTACAGCCACGGCTTCCTCAAGGGGCGGTTCCAGGCGTTCGCGGACGAGTTCGACAAGCAGGGCGTCGAGAACCCCTTCCGGGAGTGGCTGACCCGCTGGAAGGATGCCCGCACGGACGTGATGGCGCGGGTCACGACCCAGGTGTCGTGCGCCGAGTACTTCCCCGTGCGCGATGACGCACTGCGCGCGCACGCGACGCAGATCGACCCCAACGGCCCGTTCTTCGCGGTGCCGATGGAGTGGCAGCAGCGATTGTGGCCGACCGAGGAGTATGAGCTGGTCAAGACCCGGGTCTCCACGAAGATGCCCGAGAAGGACCTGTTCAGCGGGCTCGGTCCGGGGCTGGACTCGTGATCGCGATGACGGCCGGGGCTCCTGGCGTACTCGTCGCGCACGCCGCGCGCCTGCTCGCCGACCCGAACGCGCCGAAGGGGCCCGAGTTCGGCAAGGCCTCGCCCATCGGGCTGGCGGTGATCGTGATCCTGTGCGCCGTGACCTTCCTGCTGATCCGCTCGATGAACCGGCACGTCCGCGGCCTGCCGGAGTCCTTCGACGAGCCGGATGCCAAGGGGTCCGACGATGTCGAGAGCCCGCGGCCCGACGTCGCAGACGTGCCCATCGAGCAGAAGACCGACGGTGATGGTGCCGGACGGGGTAAGATCCCACCTGTCACGTAATATCACTTAAGGTTCATTTTTCACAGCAGCCTCTCAGTGCACCATCGGTCACATCTCGAGGTCTATGTGGCATGCTATTTACAGCGCTGAGATACGGCGTGGCTCGGGCGACGTCCGGGCATGACATGAGGAGTTCGCATGGCTCTCCCCACTTACTGGCGTCCCCGCCCCGGCGGTCCGGGTGGCTGGGGTCGCCCGCAGCGTCGCTGGCAGCGTCGGTGGGATCCCCGTGGCCGCCGTTGGTTCTGGGGCTGGTTCTGATCAGTTCGAGATAGCTCGGGATCACTCGGGTTCGTAGGGCGGGCGAAGCGATTCGCCTGCCCTACACCCGTCTTCGGGGTCGGGTAGCGCCGGACCCCGCCTCCTGTCGCCCCACAGCGTTTTGACAGGAATTGCGTGTACGTCTCACAGCTTCGGCTGGAAACGTACGAATCGTCGAAATCCGACTCGTCCTGATAAATGGGGCGTTGAACGAAGGAGTTCACGATGGCACTTCCTGCTCGCCCGGGCCCGCGCCCTGGTCCGGCTCCCCGTCCGGGGCCTCGTCCGCGCCCACGCCGCCGCGGCCGGCGGTGGGATCCGCGTACGCGACGGTGGCTCTGGTACTGGTTCTGAGCCGCCACCGTCTCTGAATCGACCAAGCCGCGGGGCCGGCGATCCACGTGATCGCCGGCCCCGTGTGCTCGATGGGGCCCCTCTCACACACCTCCCAGACGCGCAGAACCGCCCTGTCAGCGCATTCTGGGAAACTGGTGCACGTGACGACATCCGCGCCGCAGGCGCCCGAGGCAGACCATCCGGAGCCCGCCGGGCGGCTCCGGCCAGAGCCGCGGCACTGGGCGGTCGCGGGGCTGTTGCTGGTCGCGGCGTTGCTGTTCTGCGTGGACCTGTCGCGGAACGGCTACGGCAACGAGTTCTACGCCGCCGCCTCGCAGGCGGGTGGGCTCGACTGGAAGGCGTGGCTCTTCGCGTCCCTCGATCCCGGCAACATCATCACCGTGGACAAGCCGCCCGCCGCGACCTGGGTGTCGGCACTGTCGGTGCGAGCCTTCGGGCTCTCGTCGTGGTCGGTGCTGCTGCCCCAGGCGATCGAGGGCGTGCTCGCCGTCGGGGTCCTGTACGCGACGGTGCGCAGAGTGTTGCTGCGATCGGGTTCCGAGCAGGCGGCGACGATCGGCGGCCTGCTCGCGGGCGGCGTGCTGGCGCTGACGCCGGCCGCCGACCTGATCTTCCGGTTCAACAACCCCGACGCGCTGCTGGTCCTGCTGATGCTCGTGGCCGCCTACTGCGTGGTGCGTGCGTGCCAGGCGTCGTCGTGGAAGTGGATCGCGTGGTGCGGAGTGGCGCTCGGGTTCGCGTTCCTCACCAAGACCCTGCAGGGACTGCTCGTGCTGCCCGGCTACGGCCTGGCGTACCTGATGTTCGCGCGGCCCCGTCCGATCGGGCCCGCTCACTTCGCTCCCGGCGCCCGGGTATGGCTCAGCAAGGCTCGGGACCTGGCGATCGGCGTGGTAGCGCTCGTGGTCTCGTCCGGCTGGTACGTGCTGCTCACCATCCTGTGGCCGGCGGACGCT
Organism: Tsukamurella soli; assembly: GCF_039541155.1. Taxonomy (NCBI): domain Bacteria; kingdom Bacillati; phylum Actinomycetota; class Actinomycetes; order Mycobacteriales; family Tsukamurellaceae; genus Tsukamurella; species Tsukamurella soli. Next base: position 4,084 of record NZ_BAABFR010000054.1, on the reverse strand, counting down.
CGCCCCTATCTCGGCGGCTCGTCGAACAACACGTTCATGGATCTGGCGCTCGGCTACAACGGGCTCGCGCGGATCTTCGGGGGCGAGGGGCCGGGCTCGGGTGGCCATCACGGCGGTGGGGGCGGTTTCCACTTCCCCGGCGGCGGCGCGCCAGGGACGTCCTTCGGTGGCGACCCCGGATTCGAGCGGCTGCTGAGCAACGAGTTCGGCAACGAGATCTCCTGGCTGCTGCCCGCGGCCCTGGTGGTGATCGTCGCGGCCGTCGTCCTCGCCGCGCGGCGCCGCCTCGACCGGGACGTCGCGATCGGCCTCACCGTGTTCGGTACGTGGTTCGTCGTCACCGCGGTCGTGTTCGCAGGCATGAGCGGGATCGTCCACCCGTACTACACCGTCGCGCTCGCCCCGGCGATCGGCGCGTTGGTGGGCATCGGCACCGTCATCGGCTGGCGTTCCCGCGACTCGTGGGCGGGGACCGGGCTGCTGGTGGCGCTGGTCGCCGTGTCCGCCGCGTGGGGCGTCATCCGTGCCTGGCGGGCGCAGTTCGCGTGGCCCGCGCTCGGCTGGGCCACCGCGGTGCTCGGCGTAGTCGGCATCGCGGCGCTGGTGATCGGCCGCCGGTACGTCGGCCTGCGGGCGGTGACGGTGGCGGTGCTCGCCCTGGCCGGAGGCGGGGTCGCGCTGGCGACCATCGGCATCAATACGGTCGGCACCGGCCACCAGGGCGGCCTGCCGGCCGTCGTGGTGACCAGTGTCGAGGGCCAGTGGGGCTTCGGCGGCGGCCACGGACCCGGGGGCGGTCACGGTTCCGAGGGCGGTCACGGGCCGGCGTTCGGCTTCGGCCACACCGACCCGGCCGTCCTCGCGCTGCTGCGGTCGACGCACACCGAGTGGTCGGCGGCGGTCCAGGGCGCGATGGTGCAGGGCCCGCTGCAGCTGTACTCGGGGACCCCCGTCATCGCGATCGGCGGATTCGGCGGCGACCCCGCGCCCACCCTGGCGCAGTTCCAGAAACTGGTCGCCCAGGGGAGGGTCGGGTACTTCATCGACGGCGGCTTCGGGCCGCGCAGCTCGAGCGACATCTCCGATTGGGTACACAAGAACTTCACCGCCACCACCGTCGGGGGTTCGACGGTGTACAAGCTCACCCGCTGAGTCGGTGGCTACGCTTCGCGTCATGACCTCCCTCCTCGCCGCCGCGATCGAGATCACCGACACCGTCCTCGCCCCGCAGGCGGCGACGGTCGATGCCACCGGCGTGATCCCCGCCGGGCACTTCGCGGCGCTGGCCGACGCGGGGCTGTACGGCATCGCGTGCAGCGACCAGGCGGGGTCCGCCGCCGATGTCGCCGAGACCCTCGTATCGGGCTGCCGCGCAACCGGATTCGTATGGGCACAGCACCACGGCGTGTTGATCGCGGCGACGGCCGCCGGGCGGCGGCGGCTGGTCGCCGAACTGGCAGCGGGGCGTACCCGCGCGGCCGTCAGCTATGCGGGCCTGGCCTCGCACGGCCGCACACTCCGGGTCCGGCCCGACGGTGGTGGCTACGTCCTGTCCGGCACCGCCGCCATGGTCACCGGGTGGGGGCTGACCGATGTGCTGGGCGTATGGGCGCACGACGCCGAGCACGGCGAGGACCTGATGCTGCTCGTGCCGGAGCCCCACCGCGTCGCCGGAATCGCCGCCCGTCCACTCGATCTCGTCGCCGCGCGGGCGAGCGACACCGTCGCGCTGCGGTGGGACGGTGTACGGGTCGGCGGCGACGCGGTGATCGGCCGCAGGCCCGCGGCCCGGCCCCCGTCCACCGAGGCGGCCGGTTCCCGGCTGAATGGCGCGCTCTCACTCGGCACCTGCCGGGCGGCAGTGCGTGTCCTGGCCGGCGTCGACGACCCCGAGGCGCACGCCGCGGCGGCGGCGGGCCGCAGGGAACTCGATCGGGTACGCGCGGGTCTCGACGCCGCCCTGGGCGACCTCGACCGGCTGTACCGACTGCGCGGCCACGCCGCCGACCTCGCGGTGCGCCTGGCCGCGGCCACTGTCGCCGCCACCGGGAGCCGCGCCGTGCTGGCCGGATCCGACGCCGAGCGGCTCACCCGTGAGGCCCTGTTCTGCATCGTCTGCGCCACCCGGCCGCAGATCCGCTCGGCCGTGCTGGCGCGGGCGACCGGGGCAGCTCTCTAGGCTGGCTGCATGGCCAACCTGCTCGGCGACGCGACCAGCCCCTACCTGCGGCAGCACGCGGACAACCCGGTGCACTGGCGGCAGTGGTCGCCGGAGGCCTTCGCGGAGGCCGAGCGACGGGACGTGCCGGTGCTGCTCTCGGTGGGCTACGCGGCGTGCCACTGGTGCCACGTGATGGCGCACGAGTCGTTCGAGGACGCCGCCACCGCCGAGCAGATGAACCGGGATTTCGTGTGCGTCAAGGTGGATCGCGAGGAGCGCCCCGACATCGACGCGATCTACATGAACGCCACCGTCGCGATGACCGGTCAGGGCGGCTGGCCCATGACCTGCTTCCTCACCCCGTCCGGGCAACCGTTCTACTGCGGCACCTACTATCCCCGGGAACCGCGCGGCGGCATGCCGTCGCTGCGACAACTGCTCACCGCCATCACCGAGACCTGGCGCGAGCGGCGCAGCGAGGTGGACGCGATGGGCGCCAAGGTGACCGCGCACCTCGCGGCCGCCGCCGGTGGGCTGCCCGACGGTGCCGAGCCCACCGGTGCGCAGCTCGCCGACGCCGTCGCGGCCCTGGTCGCCGACGAGGACCCGGTGCACGCGGGATTCGGTGGGGCGCCGAAGTTCCCGCCGTCCGCCGCGCTGGAGGCGCTGCTGCGGCAGCACGAGCGGACAGGAGAGACCGCGGCGCTGGGAGTGGCGGTGCGGGCCGCCGAGGCGATGGCCCGCGGCGGCATCTACGACCAGCTCGCCGGCGGCTTCGCCCGGTACGCCGTCGACGCCGCGTGGGTGGTTCCCCACTTCGAGAAGATGTTGTACGACAACGCCCTTCTGCTTCGCTTCTACGCGCACCTCGCGCGGCGCACCGGCTCGCCGCTGGCCGGGCGGGTCACCGACGAGACCGCGGACTTCCTGGTCCGCGATCTGGGTGTCGGCGCAGCGTTCGCCTCGTCGCTCGACGCCGACACCGATGGGGTGGAGGGCGCGACATACGTGTGGACGCCCGCGCAGCTGCGGGCTGTCCTCGGTGATGACGACGGTGACTGGGCAGCAAAGGTTTTCGATGTCACCGCGGTGGGAACCTTCGAGCACGGCGCGTCGACGCTGCAACTTCCCGTCGATCCCGCGGACGTCGCGCGGCTGGAATCCGTGCGGTCGCGCCTGCTCGCCGCGAGGGCGCAGCGACCGCAGCCGCGGCGCGACGACAAGGTGGTCACGGTCTGGAACGGGCTGGCGATCACCGCGCTCGCGGAAGCGGGTCGCGTCGCGGATGCCGCCCGGGCGGCGACATATGTCCTGGACAAGCACTGGGACGGAAAGGTGCTGCGCCGCAGCTCGCTCGGCGGGGTGGTCGGCGACGCGCCCGGCATGCTCGAGGACTACGCCGCGTTCGTCACCGCCCTGCTGGCGCTGTACCAGCGTACCGGCGAGAAGCGTTGGTGCGCAGCGGCACAGGAGATCCTCGACGCGGCTCTGCCGCGGTTCGCCGACCCTGCGGCCGACGGCGGCTGGTACGACGCCCCCGTCGACGGCGAGCACCTGCTCACCCGCCCGCGCGACCCGGCGGACGGCGCGACACCGTCGGGCGCGAGCCTGATCGCCGAGGCCGTGACCTACGCCGAGCACCTGCTCGACCCCGAGAGCGGCGGGCCCGCGGCTCGATTCGACTACACGGGGCTCGCGGCTCGATTCGACTATGCCGCTGTCGCGGCGGACACCCGCGCCCGCAATGCGGTCCTGATCGTCAAGGTGCCGCGCGGCGCCGGGCATCACCTCGCCGTCGCGGAGCAGGCGGCGCGGCAGCTGATCGTCGCCGTGGCGACGGGGGAGGGCGCCGACGACCTCGTCGCCGAGGCCCGCGAGCTGGCACCGGGCGGCACCGTCGTCATCACCGGCGCGCGGGACTCG